>NZ_JAKJSZ010000028.1:0-51127 GCF_050337535.1 Vibrio kagoshimensis | reverse complement strand
CTTATCTTCTTATCTTCTTATCTTCTTATCTTCTTATCTTCTTATCTTCTTAAAACAATGTAGCCCTATCTTTACAACCTTCAATGTATCACACATAAAAAAGCGGCAAGTATGTGAAATACTTGCCGGTTAATGTTTATTCTATATCTAGATGATTAGTTACCCATATTGGATACTACCTACGAGGTTCAATACCTGGAAATCAAACCTTATTGGCTTTTAACAATTAGAATAGAGTTTGTTGTCTTTTCTCTGGTACAGGTTGAACTTCACCGTAATCACGTAGCTTTTCCATTTTACGGATATCGAGCTGTAACTCAGTCACATAGCTATCACCAACAGGGTAACTACGGACCACTTCTGCACCACGAATCACGCCATCAACTGCACCTGAAGTTCGCTCAGTGCCAAGACGCTGATCTTCTAATTGAGCTCGTCCACTGACACGCATACCATAGACTTGTTCAGCCAATTCTCGGTAAGCATCTATCTTAGATGCACGCATAGCTCTAATTCGTTTCTCTTCATCATTACGTCCAGCTTGCTCACTAATACTTGCATAGCCCACTGCAACCAAGAAATCGTCTGATCTCATGCTTTGTAATGGCTGGCAGCCTACTAATAATAATGCCGCTAAAGCAAATATAACCGTCTTCATTGTGAGCTCCTAAGGACGAAGAATTACAGTATAAGGTTGAGTCATCGTTGGATCAGAACGAATAATAACGCCATCTTGAGTTCGAATACTATTCAATGTATCCAAATCGCGACCTATGCGGTCTGCGGGTAAGAAACCTTGAGCAGAAGCGACAACAACACGAGTTTGCATGCCAACCACGCGAGCATTAACTAGCACACCGCCTTCTTGGCGAAGCATCGTTCCTGTTAATACATATTGAACATCTTGCTCTTGAGCAAGGTCTTTCCAATCACGACTGATTGCAAAGTCACCTTGCTGGGTCACTTGAATTGAGCCCGTCGTTTTAAAATCGATAACCTTAAAGCCACGACGTTGGAATTGATGAATGAAACCTTCCGATACTGAATTACCAAGCCAGTTTGTCGCATCCATATTCTGTAGATCAACAAATGATGTCACTGCAATCGGTGTTCTTGCTGACACACTGGTATTAGAGATCATCAGATCTTCAGTCATACTCTCAACAAAAAAGTCCATAGTATGGCGCGGGCTGTCCATCAGCATAAACTGGCTACCAGAATACTCTGATTTGCCGTTATAGATGGGTGAATAGGCGCATGATGTTAGTAGCATCACACTCATTGCTACAAGCCATTTTTTCATTGTCTTAATCTCCAGATATATTTAGTGCTTACTACGCCAACTTGTTCTCTACATTACTTTCGTTGATGGATTACAATGTTGGAACGGTCCTTGCTTTTCGTTAATTGTTTAGATTTGAAAAACAGCGCCTAAATTAGCTTTATGCTTATGGATTATTTATAAGCAATATTTATACCCAACTGGTAACAATCAAATGAAAAAAATAATTTCTATTTTATTTTCAATAAGTTTATTGATAACGGCATCTTTCAATGCTCATGCTTCTTGGTATGAGGTTACCGGTGTTGCCACCATAGTTTCATCAGAAGATACCGCGAGAATACATGCTCTAGAAGATGCTGTTTATAAGGCTGTTCAATTCTCTGGCGCCGATATAGGAAGCATCAGTAACCTAAGACCTTACTTGGAAGCTTCAAAAAAAGAGTACCAATTCACCAACCATGAAGTGCGCTATATCTTGATAGAAAAAGAGCGAACCCGTGGAAATAATATGATGATCACAGCTCGAATCGACATCTACCCTTCGGCAAATGCTTGCCATGAAAGCCAATATAAAAAGACATTTTTGGTCGGCAACATCGATGTTGCCTCCCCTCAGCAAGCTGTTATGGGAAAAATCTACAAAATTGGTGACGATTTCAGTCATGTAGTGAACAGACAGCTATCACAAGAATCTCGTAGCTTTGTTTCCGTTGGAACTACTGATTATGAGATCGATAAACGTCGACCTGAAATGCTAAAGATGATTGCTCAAGATACGGGAGCTCAATACATTATCGGCGGTGTCATTACTGATTTATCGGCCACAATAGAATCGAAACTGCTCAGAGATGACATCATCAACCGACAATTCGCTCTAGAGATGCAAGTCTTTGACGGTAAAACAGGGCACGAAGTTTACAACCGCAGTTACCGAGAAGTAGCTAAATGGCCATTCCCTAAAACCAGTGAAGTGGATACGCGCAGTGCCCGCTTCTGGGCTTCTACGTACGGCAGTATGATGCTCCGTGTAAGTAGAAATATCATGCTCGACTTGGAGTCGGAAGTGTCATGCAAAATTACGTTACCTGAAGTAGCGGCTGTTTTTGGAAATACGGTCACGATGGATCTTGGACGTTTGCATGGCGTGCAAGAAGGCGATAAACTTCAGTTATGGCATACCGGCTCGTTTATTGATCAGAACGGTTTACCTCGTAATAAAGTCTCTCAAAGTGAAATGACACTAACAGTTTCTCGCGTTTATGAAAATGAAGCAGAGCTAACAGTCGATCAACCCAACCTTGCCAACAGTATTCAAATTGGCGATGTAATGAATAAAATTTTATAGCCAAAATAGTCTACTCTAAGTAATAGAGCCTTGGCATTTGGCTAAGGCTTTACTACTTCTATCAACAAACACACTTCTTTGTCATTTTTTCGTACTGTGTGTTTTAGTTTTTTGATAATTGTCGTAATCTTACTATTAACATAACTATCATTTATCAAACTTATGAGTCAGAACAATTTAATTGGTGCAACTGGCCACCGTTTTATCTCCAAAGGTAAAACTGCTTTCAAAATCCATATACATACACCTGACGATACGGTCATACACCGCTCTGTTGGTTTTGTTCGTATGGGTGAAGAAAAGGCTCTCAAAAAAACGCTGAAGTTACGCAATGAATTAGGCAAACAGCTGTGGGGGAAGTTTTGGGGGAAAATCCTTAAAGACCCGTATTTAATGACACGCTTGCCACACAGTTTAGAGCCAAAGATTGTTTTCAAACCTAACCCAACTCTTGCAGATCCTGAGCATAGAGATGAATGTTATATAGCTAAATGGCGAGTATTCTCAGAAACAGGAGAATATAAATACAAGACGAAAGTATGTTCAATCAAAAGACATGGTCGGCTGTCAGCATACACACAAACTAAGCGAGTGCTTTTAGATGCACATAAAGATGTAATAGACATACTTATCTTTATGGGGAGATTGAACAGCATTGACCTGAAGTAATGCTGTTTTCATTTATGTAATTCTATTTTTACTTAAGTCATTCTACTTTTGGCTTAAGCATTTCAAGTCTTGGCTTCATGACTTCCAATTAAAAAGCTCTGTAAACGACTAGTTGTTTGCAGAGCTTTTTATTTACATAGCGTTTTATTTACATAGCGTTTAACACTATTTAGAGCACAACTAATCCACATTTATCCGGCAAATCTCAGCCAATGTAGAAAGCCTTCTCTGCGGCTCTTTCACATAGGGGTTAGTCGTGTCCCATGCGTATCCAGCTAAAATTGAACACACCATCTGTTTTATTTTCGGATTTGGGGACTGATGAAAAATCACGTCTTGAAGCTCACCGGAATACCAAGACTCAACATACGTTCTAAATGTATCGACCCCCACCATGAGTGGCTTTTCATACTCTTCCAGCCAATTGACAGGGTTGTTACTCAATTTCTTTTCAAGACATTCCACCGCGAATTGTGCAGATTTCATAGCAATAGTGACACCAGAGGAAAATACTGGATCTAAAAATTCGCCAGCATTACCTAATAAAGCATAGCGATCGGTTGCCAAGTGCTTCACGTTTGCTGAATACCCACCGATTTCTCCCGCAGGCTTTGAGTAGAGTGCATGGCTCAAAATTTCAGCTAACCCTGGCTCTTCATTAGATAGCTGTTTAAGTAACTCAATTTTATCTTCGGGGTAATTTTCAAAAAAATCAGGCTCTCCAACCACACCAAAAGAAGACGTACCGTTGCTAAAAGGGATCAACCAATACCAAACATCGGGATTCGTCGGGTGAACTGAAATCAAAATTTTATTTCGATCATATTCACAGCCATGTTCTAAAGTTGATATGTTATCTTCGATGTGAGTAAAAATAGCTTTTCTCGATGGTAAGCAAGACGGTTCTTCAAGGTTGAGCATCTTAGGTAGAACACGTCCAAACCCACTGCCATCAAGCACAAAATCAGCCTCAATCTGATACTTATCCCCACCCTCTACTTGCACATCCAAAATCGATGAATGTTCTGTAAACTGAATCGCGGTTAATTCATGTTTATAAGAAATTTTGACGCCTTGCTGCTCAGCACAATCCGCGAGAACTTTATCAAAACTACCTCTCTGAACCTGATAAGTGGTGCCAGGGCCGGTAGAAAATTTATCCTCAAAATCGAATGCTGTATACACACCTTTCTTACGAAAAGCCGCACCATTTTTATACTGAAAATGACTCTGTTTTACAGCATCAAGCATACCGGCTTGGTCGATGACTTCCATACAAGCAGGGAGTAAGCTTTCACCAATAGAAAATCGGGGAAATTCGCTTTTCTCAATGACTTGTACATCAATTCCTTTACTGTGAAGTAAGGAAGCAGCCATTGAGCCCGAAGGACCAGCGCCAATAACAACAACTTGAGTTGATAGTTTTTTCATTTATTTAAGCCACACTGCTCTTATTTTTACGATTCAACAAAGAAACGATTAGGTCTTTTAACTATCCAGCTTTAAGTTCAAGTAACGTATGACCGAGCCCAATGTCATCGGTTCGCGTTACTACCTCGAACCCAGCTTCTTCGACAATTTCTAAGAAATCTTCACTTCGGTAAAAGCGACTATTACCGTTCGCTAAGCACGTAAAATACAAAGAGGTTGCATTCAAGCTATACGACGCCGCGTCATACTTTTGAGAATCCCAAAATAGCTCTAGAATATAAACCGTCGCATCTTCAGACATATGAGAGCGAACACGCTTCAAAATACTTAGAATTTCCATTGGTGAAAAGCAATCAAGGAATTGGCTCATCCACCATACATCAGCGCCTTTAGGCAATGGTTGGTTCTTATCCAGCATATTCGCTGGGTAAGGCGTTACACGATGTTCAAAACCATGATCTTGAGCATTCTTCATCGCCATCTCAAGTTGCTGCGGTAAATCTACAATAGTGACTTGAACATCGTCATCATAACCACAGCATTGCATTGCCCATTTACCGGTATTGCCACCAATATCGACTAATGTTTTAGGTTTCTTTTGAAATACTGTTTCCAAAAGAACTGGAAACGAACGGTCTGAATAGAAGTGATCGAAGTTAAACCAGCTTTGCTTTGCTTGCTCAGGTAATTGAGATAACCCTTGGTAAATAGTTTCCCAATTTCCAAGCTCTTTCAAGCCAGCAGGAGTGCCTTCTTTAATCGCTTCCGTTAAGTGCATCATCGCTGCATAACAAACATCCGCTGTAAAATCTAAATTGGCCTTAGTCATACCATCATGCTGTAGGAAAAAACCCAAATTCGCCAAGCGATAGTTAGGTTTATCCCATAAAACAATATTGGCGCTTAACGCCATATCAAGAAGCACTTTTACTCCGTACTCTGAAACACCTGTTGTTTCAGATATTTCTACCGAAGATAAACCTGCACTTCCAGCATCATCTAATGCTTTTAAAATGTCGAGATCACGTAATGTTCTTGCTGTATGGAAAACGATTGGAGCAAAGGAAAGCTTTTGAGCTTCTGTCTTTGCCTCTAAAGCATTAAACGGGTCAATATTATATTGCAAAACTAAAAACCTAATTTATTGAATGTAAAAATAACTTACTGTGCAGCCATAACCGCCAACTTACGCTTGATATCTACATTGAGATTATTGATCCAGCGGTTATAGTTTCGATGAATGTTTCCATCTGCATACTTAAGGTTTTCTGACTCGACATACAATATTGAATAAAATTTATCACTGTATGGAATCTCAATCACCGCATGATGAGAACGCACGTACAACTCAGCACGGAGAAGACCTGGTTTGATTTCAGACACTAGCCAGCCACGATCAATTGCCGAGTCGTAAATCGCTGATTTCACCTGTTTACTTTGAAGATTTAAAGCAACTGGAGTATCCTCGACATTCATCACTGGCTGAACTCGTCCACATCCTGCAAGAATTAAGATAAAGAATAGTGATATGACTATTTTTAGTGATTTCATGGAAATTTCCTTATTCATGTTTGAAAAATGCCCTTAGTATTTAGTGAGACACAACGCAAATCAATACTCTATGTCAAATCCATCTAAAATAATCTCGTTTAATATTGAGAAATGGGCAGCACACGCGCCTGGGCTCAACACAAAAGAAGAGTGGCAATGCTGGGCTACCGATATAAATAGCTCATGCAATGGCGAAAATAGCCAAAGCAAAAGCGTGACAGAATTTAAAGCCATCCCAGCGATGATGCGCCGGAGAATGAGCGTTCAAAGTAAACTTGCCGTTCAAACTGCCCTCTCCCTTTTACAAACGCCACCGTCAATGCATGACGATGATAATTATTCCGATACTGCCGGTATTGATTATCTTATCTTTGCTAGTCGTCATGGAGAACTTCACCGAACGGTCGGTCTCATTCAGAGTATTTTAGAAGGTGAAGACGCCTCACCAATGGCTTTTTCGCAGTCGGTTCATAATACAGCTGCAGGCTTAACGACCATTGCCGCCAAAGCGCCTATCCCCCTAACATCAATATCGTCAGGGCAAGATACTTTTCATAATGCACTTATTGAAGCCGCTATTTACTTACAAGAACAGCCAAACCATAAGGTTTTGGTTATAGACTTTGATCAACCATTACCAACCATCTATTCCGAGTTCGAAGATCAGAGTTTTTCTGATTATGCATTCGGGTTAGTAATATCTTCTGGCGAGCAGTATCACTTATCTCGCTCTGTAAATCGCCCAATTAGTCACTCAGAACTCGAATCTAAGACCCAAAGTTCACCCGATGATACGTTTCGTAAACCTCAAGGCATTCTGGTACTGCAGAAAATTCTATCTGATTGTGACGCTTGGAGTATTTCAGGTCAAAATCTAGCTTGGCATTGGGCAAAAAATTAATGAGTATCCCCCCTCCAAACACTAAAAAAACTAACCATGCCTCATTACTTTCACGGGTACTAAAGCGTGCAAATCAGTATTGGCGAGTATTGGCTACAGGCTTGTGCTTTAGTATCTTTGGAATTGGAGGCCTTCTACTAAGCTTTTTAGTTGTTCCAATAATTGCCGCTTTATCTTCAAGTATTACTGAAAGAGAACTAAGAGTTCAGCGACTCATTCGTTTTTCTTTTAATAGTTTTTGCAGAATAATGAAGTTCACGGGTGCGATTGATTACGAGTTCATCGGCACAGAGTTATTGCAACAAGACAGAAATTGTTTGATCGTTGCCAACCACCCAAGTCTAATCGATTATGTTCTGATAGCTTCTCAACTTCCACAATGTGATTGCCTTGTCAAAGCTGCGGTTTGGGCTAACCCATTCATGAAAAGAATCGTTCGAGCGGCGGGTTATATACCAAACCATTCACCAGAAGATCTACTGGAACGATGTGAAGAACGTTTTCAACGTGGTAATGTGCTGCTGGTTTTCCCGGAAGGAACACGCACCCCCCCCGGTATAGAACCATCACTTCAACGTGGCGCGGCTCAAATTGCAACAAGAACTCAGACAGATTTACGGGTAATACACATTACCGTTTCACCAAGCTTCTTAACGAAAGAAAAAAAATGGTATCACGTACCGGACACGAAACCCTTTTTTCATGTCGAAGTGAAAGGTAAAATAGAAATTACTCCTTTTATTGAGGATGCAAATAATCTGACTTCTTCGGCTAGGCAACTTAACCGACACTTGTCAGAAACAATATTCCCTCAATAAAACATTTTTAGAAGTTCAGTATTGAATTAAATATTATAACGATTAAATAAAAGAAGTAGGCAAAAGTGGAAACATTACACAACGAACTCAAACAGTTGATTATTGATGCGCTAAACCTTGAAGATATGAGCATTGATGAAATTGAAACACAAGCGCCATTGTTTGGTGACGGTCTAGGGTTAGATTCCATTGATGCATTAGAGCTAGGTCTAGCGATCAAGAAAAAATATAACATCATGATCGATGCTGATGATACGAATACTCGCCAGCACTTTGCTTCAGTAGAAAACTTAGCAAACTACATTTCATCTCAAGCAAACAACTAGACAGAATTTGTTATGACAGAAATAAACAAACAAGAAGTCTTTACCCAAGTAAAAGACGCACTCATTGAGTTATTCGAATTAGAAGCCGATGACATTACAGGTGAAGCGCACCTGTACCAAGATTTAGACTTAGACAGCATTGATGCCGTTGATCTTGTTGTGCACTTACAAAAAGTGACAGGCAAAAAGATTAAGCCCGAAGAGTTCAAAGCCGTTCGTACTGTAAACGATGTGGTTGAATCTGTAGCTAATCTATTAAAGGACGCATAAATGCGTTCTGTGCTGACTGTGCTGTCGGCAATTATCCTATTTACCTATCCAATAGCGGTGTATTTCGGACTAAATAAGTTTGGTTTACAAGCTGTTGGATTGGTTTTAGTCGTTATGTTTGTATTGCGAATAGCAACAGGAAGCCAAGCAAAAATCAAAGAGCTAAAACATTTAGCTTGGATAAGTGGTTGTGCGGGAATTGCCCTACTTTCTTTAGGTATTCTTTTCAAGCAACATGGCTGGCTGACGTTCTACCCAGTTATCGTAAATGCCTGTATGTTAGTCGTATTTGCTCTTAGTCTTTGGCAGCCGCAGACCATTATTGAGCGCCTAGCAAGACTGCAAGAGCCCGACTTACCTCAAAGTGGTATTGATTACACTCGTAACGTAACCAAAATCTGGTGCTTGTTCTTTGTAGTCAATGGATCTATCGCGCTTTACACCTGCTTCCAACCTCTCGAGGTATGGACTCTGTATAACGGTTTAATCAGTTACCTACTTGCTGGGTCTTTATTCGCCATAGAGTTTTTTATTCGACAACGTCTTCGCAAGAGTTAACTCGCTATGCCAACAACTTCTCATTACTGCTCTTTGAGTGAACTCACTCGAACTTCCAGATCCCCTGATTTTGCTGTCTGTTTTGATGATAACCACATCAAAACTTGGCAAGAGTTAACTCACGACACTCAATTTTTGATTGGCTTCCTTGAGCAAAATCACTATCAAAAAATTGCCCTTTGCACACAAGACAGTTACCTATTCACGTGCATGTTTTTAGCGAGTGTCATCACTCAAAAGCACATTGTGTTACCGGGAAATGTTCAGCCAGCAGCTCTAGATGAACTGTCAGAGCAGTTCGACTGCCTTATGGTAGATGACAGCGTTGCCACGATACCTAATGAGAAGATAAGCATATTCAATATTTCAGCATTGCTGGAAACGAAAGAATTCGCCAATCCAATAGAATCTTTTCCTCTCAATCAAGAATTATCTCTCAATTTAGTTAAGCTAACTTTGTTTACTTCTGGCTCTAGTGGAGCACCAAAAGCGATCCAAAAAACGTTGGTACACATTGAAAACGAGATAAATGAACTAGAGGCAACTTGGGGAAAGCTTCTCGATAACTCCCAAGTCCAAAGTACGGTTTCTCATCAGCATATTTATGGCTTATTGTTTCGCGTACTTTGGCCCTTATGTGCAGGAAGAGCGTTTGCCCGTCATAATTTGGACTACCCAGAACAAATCATGACTCACGCAACCAAAGAAACCACTTTAATTAGTAGCCCTGCACTTTTAAAGCGCATGACAACTGAGTATTCTCCAAAACATATTCGTTGCGTATTTTCTTCAGGTGGTCCATTAAGCTTTGATTCTGCTCAGCAATCTAATCAGCTTTTAGGCTCGTTGCCTATTGAAGTATATGGCAGCACTGAAACTGGCGGCATAGCCTTTCGTCAACAATGGGACATTTCCACACCATGGCAGCTATTTGATTGTATCGAAGCAGCTTTAAACAGTGAAAAATGCCTTAAATTAATCTCGCCTTACATCGATAAGTTTAATTGGTACCAAACCGCCGATGAGTGTGAAATGGTGAGCGATAGCCAATTCATTTTGAAAGGTCGAACCGATCGAATCATCAAGATTGAAGAAAAGAGAGTTTCTTTAGTTGAAGTCGAAAAACGGTTAGAGCAATTACCTTGGATCGATGAATGTGTTGTGATCCCTTTAGAAGAACCAGAACGTTTAATTTTAGCTTCAGTTATCGTGCTTTCTAATGAAGGGAGATCAAAGTTTGATACAATGAGCAAAGGCAAGTTCTGGTTGTTGTTACGCTCTGAGCTAAGAAATTGGTTAGAACCCATTGCCATTCCTAGGCGTTATAGAATCCTCGATGAGATTCCACTTAATAGCCAAGGAAAGCGTTTAATATCAGAAATAGAACAACACATAAAACAGTAAACTGACTCAGCTTTACCGAACTCGCTCAGTATCAACATCAGCTTCAAAGGCATAACAGCAAAATTATGGATAAAAGAAAGCCGGCAATCATTGCCACTAACACTGCAGACCAACAATCAGTTTTAACTCTGCATGTTGCCCATGATCTTCAAGACTTTGAAGGTCACTTCAAGCACTTCCCTATTTTGCCTGGCGTTACCCAAATCGACTGGGCGCTTTTTTATGCCATTCAAGAATTAGACGTTCCACCTAAATTCAAAGGTATGGAAGTCATTAAATTTCAAGAGCCTATTCTACCTGATTCAACCATCACTTTGTCTTTGTCTTGGGATACCAGTAAGCAGAAGTTGGCTTTTCGCTACACTTCCAATAATGGTGAACAAACTCATTCATCTGGAAAAATGAAGCTGGGTGAGAAAAGTGAATAACTCTACTCCCAATGACGAAGCTACCGTACCCAATGACCAAGCTACTATAATAGATATTTTAGAGTCTTACCGAGCCTGCTTTCTGATTCCTTGCTATAACCATGGCTCAACCGTTTCTAGTGTATTGGAGTCCTTAGGTGGCTTTAATCTACCCGTTGTTCTTGTTGACGATGGCAGTGATATTCATACCAAAAATATACTGCAAGAAGCTTCCCGACCCGCTCATATTTCTCTTGTTACTTTAAATGAGAACCAAGGGAAAGGCGGAGCAGTAAAAGCTGGGATAAAAAAAGCACATGAATTAGGGTTTACTCATGCCATCCAAATCGATGCTGATGGTCAGCATGATCTGGATACTTTGCCCAAACTACTGCAATCATCTCAAGCTCGACCTGAACACTTGATTTCAGGTAAACCGATTTACGATGATACTGTTCCTAAAGCTCGATTGTATGGTCGCTACATGACCCACATATGGGTATGGATAGAAACCCTATCTCTATCAATCAAAGACAGTATGTGTGGCTTTCGAGCCTACCCAATAGAAAAAACCCAGCACGTTCTAAGTAAGTACGATATCGGTTCAAGAATGGATTTCGATATCGAGATCTTAGTGCGCTTGTATTGGGAAGACTGCGAAATAGACTTCATCGATACCAAAGTCATTTATCCTGAAGGCGGAGTTTCTCATTTTGATGCCTTGTGGGATAACGTCAAAATTAGCTGGATGCACACTCGCCTATTCTTTGGCATGCTCCCACGAGCACCAAAGCTTATTGCTCGCCATTTTAAGAAGCCATCGACATCTAGCGTTAATGCAATTACACATAAGACGAGCAATACTAACACTGCAATATCTTCAGAAGACTCGAAAGGCAACGAGCCTCATTGGTCGAGAACACAAGAACGTGGAACTGTGCTTGGTATTAAGCTATTGCTTGCCATTTACACCCTACTGGGGCGTAAAGTATTTAACGTGATTTTGCGTTTAGTCATGCGTTATTACCACCTGACTGGCACTCGTGCACGTACAGCTTCCGAGCAATATTTATTTCAGTTAAAAGCTTACGCTGAACAACAAAATATAGAGCTTCCAAAAGATCTGACTAGCTACAACCATCTGCTGTCCTTCGGCCATACCATGCTTGATAAATTAGCTGCATGGAAAGGTGATTTTTCTGTCGATAACTTATCTATCCATGGACAAGATCAGTTTGAATCTATGGTTGAAAATAAGCAGGGAGTTCTGATTTTAGGATCACACCTAGGCAATATTGAATTGTGCCGAGCACTGGGTCGAAGACATTCACATATAAAGATCAATGCACTTGTTTTTACAGAACATGCTGAGCGCTTCAACTCTGTCATGAAAGCGGTCAACCCTAGCTCCGATCTTAATCTTATCCAAGTCAGCTCTATGGGACCCGATACCGCAATTCTTTTGCAACAAAAGCTAGAGCAAGGGGAATGGATTGTGATCGTCGGTGACAGAACATCCACCAGCAAAGAAAGTCGTTCTGTTTGGGCAAACTTCTTAGGTAAAGAAGCCCCTTTCCCACAAGGTCCTTTCATGCTGGCTTCCGTACTCAAAGCGCCTGTTTTTCTGCTCTTTGGGTTACGTGATGACAACAAAACAAAACCTCACTTCAACGTCTATTTTGAGCATTTTAGCGATAAGATCGTATTGCCGAGAAAGACTCGAGAACAATCATTGCAAGAAGTGGTTCAGCAATATGCAAACCGACTTCAACACTACACTTTAAAAGCCCCATTGCAGTGGTATAACTTTTTTAACTTTTGGACATTAAGCAGCCAGCACCATGACAACAAAGACACCAAATAACATCACTTTCGGTGCAGAGCGCCTGACTATTGAAGACGTTGTAGCGATCTCTCAAGGTGCTACCGCGAGCATGAACAACAGCCAAGAATTCACTTCAAAGATCGACCGCGGTGTGGCTTTCCTTGAACGTCTACTCAAAGAAGAAGGCGTGATTTATGGCGTAACAACGGGCTATGGTGACTCTTGTACTGTTGCTATTCCACCTAACTTAGTTGATGAACTGCCACTGCACCTGACTCGCTTTCACGGCTGTGGTTTAGGTGAAGTACTCAGCCATGAACAAGCTCGTGCAGTACTGGCAACCCGCTTATGCTCACTATCCCAAGGTGTATCAGGAGTGACTCACGACCTGCTTAACCAGATTGTCACTTTGATTAATAAAGACATTTCACCACGTATCCCTCAAGAAGGTTCCGTTGGTGCAAGTGGTGATTTAACGCCTCTTTCTTATTTAGCTGCCGCTTTAATTGGCGAGCGCGACGTAATTTACAAAGGGGAAGTTCGCCCAACAAATGACGTTTACCTAGAACTGGGGATTTCACCGATTAAGCTCAAGCCAAAAGAAGGCTTAGCGCTAATGAACGGTACTTCAGTGATGACAGCTCTAGCTTGTATCGCTTATAAACGTGCTGAATACCTTGCCCAGCTGTCTACCAAGATCACGGCAATGGTTTCCGTTGGCATGCAAGGTAACGATTTCCACTTTGATGAATCTTTATTCGCGGTAAAGCCACATCCAGGGCAACAACAAGTGGCAGCTTGGTTGCGTGATGATTTACAAGCTGAGCGCCCACCAAGAAACAGTGACCGCTTACAAGATCGTTATTCACTGCGTTGTGCTCCTCATGTTATTGGTGTAGTACAAGATTCTCTGCCGTGGTTACGTCAGATGATTGAAAACGAATTAAACAGTGCGAATGACAACCCAATCATTGATGGCGATAACGAGCGTGTTTTACACGGTGGTCACTTCTATGGCGGTCACATTGCAATGGCAATGGACACCCTAAAAACAGCGGTTGCTAACCTTGCCGATTTACTTGACCGTCAAATGGCGCAGTTGATGGATTACAAATTCAACAATGGGCTACCTTTCAACCTAACAGGTGCAGAAGGCGAAAGAAAACCGATTAACCATGGCTTTAAAGCGGTACAAATCGGCATTTCAGCATGGACAGCTGAAGCTTTAAAACACACCATGCCCGCTAGTGTTTTCTCTCGCTCTACTGAGTGTCATAACCAAGATAAAGTCAGCATGGGAACCATTGCAGCTCGTGATTGTTTACGTGTTTTAGAGTTAACAGAGCAAGTTGCTGCCGCCTCTTTATTAGCGGGTACTCAAGCGCTTGAACTGCGTAAGCGTCATAATGAATTAGATGAGCATCATATGAGTGAAAATCTAAAGCACATTCGAGATGAAGTGCTAAAAGAGTTTTCATTTGTTGTGGAAGACAGGCCGCTTGAAGGAGATCTTCGCCACTTCATTGGACGAATCCAAAGCCAACATTGGTCACTGTATTAAGCTAACGTGCTATTTATGAATAATATTACATTAGCCAATATTTCATTAACGAACATTCCATTAACGAGCCTTAGGAATTGAGAGTTCATATGTCTGAGATCCTTCATCCACTTGAAGCAGAAGTGACCATAGTGACATCTTTTCAAGATGCTGATCCTATGGGCGTTATCTACCATGGTAATTACTTTCGATTTTTTGAAGAAGTAAGACGCATCATGATGGATCAACTTCAGTATAACTATCTAGAGATGAAGGACTCTGGCTACATGTGGCCAATCATTGATACTCGAGTTAAATATGTAAAGGCGATCCCTTTTCACCATAAGATAAAAGTCTCAGGTCGATTAACAGAGTGGGAAAACCGTCTACGTATTGATTATGAGATTCACGATGCCGAAACCGGAGATCGTATGACTCGCGCTCATACTATGCAAGTTGCGGTTGATATCGAAAGTGAAGAGATGTGTTTTGCTTCTCCTTCAATTTTCATCGATAAAGTAACTTGTTGGCATCAAAATGGTTATGTGGAAAGCAAATAAAATGGTGACGCGCAGAATGATATTTAGACAAAACATAACCACTCTCTTTCTACCACTATGTTTAATTTTCTGTGCTTCTTTTAGCACATTAGCGACAGCTCAAGAGACAGAGATAAAGTCTTTAGAGCAATTACAAACGACTTTAAACCATCAGAATATTGTTCGTGGCAACTTTGAGCAAGTCCGTGAAGTCGCGATGTTCGATCAGCCACTTTCCTCACAGGGTTCGTTCGTTTTGGATAAAGATAACGGGTTGGTATGGGATCAAACCATTCCTTTTCCTGTAAAGCTGATCCTTACGGACAACAAGCTCAGCCAGAGATTTGCGGATCAACCCGCTCAAATCATCACAAATCAAGATAACCCAATGGCATTCTATTTTAGCCATATTTTTCTTGCCGTATTCCATGGTGATACAGAGCAACTGAAAGATCAGTTTGACCTATCCTTCACGCCTATGAATAACTCAGAGAGTGGTAACCAATGGAAGCTAGAACTTACGCCTAAAAGCGCGCCATTAAACGCTGTCTTTCGACGTATTGCATTGTCAGGCTCACAAGATATTCATTCTATCTCTCTTGAAGAAATTAGAGGAGATAGCACCACAATTCACTTTAGTCAGCTGACTCATCAACCACCAAGGCTAACCGATGCAGAAGCGCAACAATTTAAGTTCTAAGCTCGCCTTACTCTGGCTGATCATCGTTGTATTCTTTAGCGGATTGTTGATAAAGCAATTCGCTTTTTCACCTTCTATCCCTATTGAAACCAACATCCTTAGATTACTTCCTCAAAACCAGCAAGACCCAATTGCTGAGCAAGCTTTCCAACAAATTTCAGCTTCAATGAGTAATCAAGTAGTATTTATGGTCAGTGGGTCTTCTAAAGAAACGGCTATTTCAGCAGTGAAGCAGTTTGAACGAGATCTCCACCAGCTAAATCAGCGCATTAAACAGCCTTTATTTGAAGACATACAAGGGAAGATCAGCCAGCAGACACAAGCAAAATGGGCCGATTTTTATTTTCAGCACCGATCTCAGTTGCTCACCCCATCTCAACAAAAAATACTGGAGCAATCTCCAAGGCAGCAGACACAATATGTAATTCAATCTCTCTACAACCCTTTTTCAGGAGTAACGGCAACAGAACTTGCTAGTGACCCATTCTTGTTGTTTCGAGATTACCTAAGTGAAGTTGGCTCTCAATCTAGTAATTTTACTTTCAAGAATGGGTATTTAACCGTTACAAAGAACGAACAGTTTTACATATTGGTGACAGCTACTCTTAAAGAGTCACCTTATAGTTTACAAACTCAAAGTCACCTTTCTGAAATCATAGAGCTAAAGAAACAAGTCGAAGGTAAATTTGAAGTCGATATTTTTCATACCGGAGTCGTGTTCTATGCGGACTATGGAACGCAAAGCGCGAAGTCAGAAATCAGCACCATTGGTATTGGCTCATTAATCGGGGTTATTTTACTGATTTGGTTTACTTTCCGTAGTGCGCTTCCACTCGCATTAGCATTACTTTCCATTAGTACCGGATTGCTGGTTGCCTTAGCCAGTACTGTCGCCATATTTGGACAAGTACATCTTTTTAGCCTTGTTTTTGGGGCTAGCTTGATTGGTGTATCAATTGATTACGCTTTCCATTACCTCACCGATAGATTAGCGGCTGGGCAATCATGGAATAGCCAGAAAGGCTTAAAACACATATTCGTCGCTATTTCTCTAGGTTTAGCAACGAGCCTTGTTGGTTATCTTGGCTTGTTAGCTGCACCTTTTCCCGGCTTACAACAACTTGCCTTATTTTCATCAATTGGTCTAATCGCTGCTTACGTGAGCGTTGTATGTTGGTATCCAGTACTGGCTGAAAAACCAAGTGCCGATGCTCCTTTGCCATTAACCAAGATCTGGGCAATGTGGTTTTCGCTGTGGGATAAGCCCCAATTTAAGGTCATATTACCTTTTGCTTTATTCGTATTAAGTTTGGTTACTCTTACCCAAGTAAGCTACAACGACGACATTCGTCAGCTGCAAGCTATGCCGGACTCCCTTAAGCATCAAGAAGAATTGATTGCTTCTTTATCAGGCGTCAGTCAATCGCAAGATATGCTGTTAATCACAGAAGAAGATCCTCAATTACTACTGTCTAAAATTTCTCATGTCTCAAAAGATTTAGATAGATTGATTGAACAAGGAGTGATCACGGGTTATCAAAGCATTAATCAATATTTACCGACTATTGCAGAGCAAGAACAAAACCATCAACTTGTTCAGCAATTGTATCTATCACAGCAAGCCTCACTTCAATCCACGTTGGGCTGGAAGAAGTTTCCAGAGATAACACCATTTACCCCATTTAATGTACAAGATTTTTTAGCTTCACCTGTTTCAAAACCAGTGAAACCGCTTTGGCTTAACCCTATTGATGGTCTCTCAGCCTCTCTTGTGTTAATTAAAAGCATCCAAGATCCTGAAGTATTTCAAAACTGGTTAGCATCAAAAACAGCACATCAAGATTCAGAAAATAACCCAATCAGATATTTGAACAAAGCGAATGAAATATCTGATTTGTTTACTCAATATCGTACAAAAGTCACCGAGCTACTAGTCATCGCTCTGGCTGTGATTTTAGCTGTACTTTCCGTTCGTTATGGTTTCAAACATAGTGTACTCATGGTCACTCCATCGTTAATCGCAGGAGTCTCAGGATTAGCCATTACTGCGCTATTAGGTTCATCGTTAAACTTGTTTAATTTACTCGGGCTTATCTTAATTTTAGGGATAGGGATTGATTACACCTTATTTTTTGCTGAGCAGAAAAAGAGCCAAAGCACTTTATTAGCAGTCACCTTATCTTGCTTTACGACACTGCTGTCATTTGGGCTACTTTCTCTAAGTAACACCCATGCTATTCATAGTTTTGGCATTACTGTACTAACCGGGATTTTTGTTGCTTGGCTATTATCCCCTATGGCGTTACAGCGCCCTCAACAATCAGTATGAAAGCATAGGAACGAAGACTCGTGAGTGTGAAGATAAAAGACATAAAAACCTGGCGTATTATTCATTTCAGTTTAATAACTTGTATTGCGCTACTTCTAAACGCTTGCTCGATGAATGCTTTGCAGCCTAAAGGGTCGTCTGTCACGATAGAACCGGGCATTGATCTGACTTTACCTCAGCCTTATGAGTTAGGTTATTCAGTCACAGCTAGCCAACTGATCAGTGCGACATGGGAAGACAAAACTCATCAGTTACCCGTTCAGCTTCAAGTCGATGCAGATAAAGTCATTCTTGCAGGATTTTCTTCATGGGGAACACGAATTCTATCTTTGACATATCAAGACAATCAAATAGACACCGACATTCTCACCGGGTTAGATCAAACCTTGCCTCAACCAGAGCAGATCTTATTCAACTTAATGATTACACTTTGGCCAATAGATGCATGGCAGCAACCATTGCAAGCGATTGGGTGGTATATGGTAGAAACGAATGAGACTCGAAAGATATTTGATGAGAGCGACCACGCCATTATCGAAATCACTTACCAATACCCGGCAGATGCAAAACCAAGTGATACCCAACCTGACAAGTTAGCGAAAAAAGTGACCTTCAAGCACCTCACTCAAGGCTATAAAATTAAGATTCAAACCCTAAATTCAACCATCGTTAATCCGCCAATAAAGAACGAGTAACTATGCCTATTTATATTCATGACTGTGGTTTCCATTCCGCCCTTGGGTCACAAATCACAGATATACACCATCGTTTAGAAAGTGGTTACAACCCTAATATGGTTGAAGACTTACAGATTTTAAATGACGGAAAAGCGACGATTGTTGGTAGGGTTTCGGAATCATTACCGAGCCTTCCTGAGTATTTGCAAAAATTTAATACTCGCAATAACCGCCTTGCACTTTCAGCTTTGAAACAAATTGAGCCGACTATTGAGTTGATGAAAAAGCAATATGGGACAGATCGTATTGCTATCGTCGTGGGCACCAGTACCTCAGGCATTGCTGATGGTGAAACTGCCTTTAAGCACAAATTAGACAATGGACAGTTCCCTGGTGACTTTAGCTATTCACAGCAAGAGTTAGGCAATATCACAGACTTTTTAAGCCAGTATTACGATATTAATGGTCCTCACTACGCGATTTCGACCGCTTGTTCTTCAAGTGGGCGAGTTTTCTTAACTGCTCAACGCTTATTAAATTCGGGAATGGTCGATGCGGTATTAGTCGGCGGAGCCGATACATTATGTAAGCTTACATTGAATGGATTCCATGGGCTTGAAGCTCTGTCATCCACTTTATGCCAACCATTTAGTTCAAAAAGAAATGGCATCAATATCGGTGAAGCGGCAGCCTTTATGTTGCTGAGCAAAAATAAGCCAGCAAGTGATAGCAGACCGACTATTGCATTACTAGGCGCGGGTGACAGTTCCGATGCTCATCATATTTCAGCGCCCCACCCTGAAGGTAATGGAGCTGAACAAGCAATGAAAAAAGCATTGCATGCAGCTCAGTTATCTCCTCAAGATATTGGTTATATCAATGCTCATGGTACTGCGACCCCATTAAATGATTCGATGGAAAGCAAAGCAATACACAGAGTATTTGGGGCTAAAGTGCCAGTTAGTTCCACTAAACCTATTACTGGGCATACTTTGGGGGCAGCAAGTGCAGTCGAAGCCGCTATTGCGTGGCATATACTGAAGCACAACTTACCGCTTCCCTTACAAAAATGTCAGGATAAAGCTGCTGACATCGACATTGATTTGATAAACTGCCCACAACAAATAAAAAAAACAAATATCTTAAGCAACTCGTTTGCTTTTGGTGGTAACAACATTAGCCTTATTTTTGGTGTCGTAAATGACTGATATCCCTTCCATTGATGTTTTACTTCCTCACGATGCTCCAATGATTTTTATCGATCGAGCCATCAAGGTTGAAGATGAATCCATCCATTGCCAAGTCACGATTAGTGAACAGAATCTATTTTTTGATAAAGAAACCCAATCCATACCTGCTTACGTAGGCATTGAATTTATGGCGCAGTCTATCGCGGCTTGGTCGGGCTACCACGCACACCAAAAAGGAAAAGAAGCACCTATCGGATTTTTATTAGGTTCTCGGCGATATCAAGCACAGTGTGATGAATTTTCGGTTGGACAAACCCTAGATATTTTTGCAGAGCAATTAATGGAAGATAATGGCATGGCGGTTTTTACAGCAAACATTAAATGTGCTGGTGAACCATTGGCTCAATGTCAGTTAAATGTGTACGTCCCAACTCAAGAAAAATTACAAGAAATGAAAACTAGGAGCCAGTCATGACTCGTCAAGTACTCGTCACGGGTGCCAGCAAAGGCATCGGCAAAGCAATCGCCATTCAACTGGCAAAAGATGGATTTGAAATCGCCGTTCATTACATGGGCGACAAAGCAGGTGCGCAGGCAACACTTGAATCGATTAAAGCACAGGGCGCTTCAGGGCGCTTAATCCAATTTGATATCAGCAACCGAGCGCAATGCCGTGAAACCTTAGAAGCCGATATTGAACAACATGGTGCTTACTACGGTGTTGTAAATAATGCCGGAATTACCAGAGATACCGCTTTCCCAGCCATGACTGAAGAAGAATGGGATGGGGTGATTCACACCAATCTAGATAGCTTCTACAACGTTTTACACCCTTGTGTGATGCCTATGGTTCAAAAACGTAAAGGCGGGCGCATTGTTACTTTGGCTTCTGTTTCTGGGATCATGGGTAACCGCGGTCAAACCAACTATTCAGCGGCAAAAGCAGGTGTGATTGGTGCAACCAAATCGCTCGCACTTGAACTAGCTAAACGAAAAATCACAGTAAACTGTGTGGCTCCTGGTCTAATTGATACCGGAATGGTTGATGAGCATGTGAAAGAACACGCTTTACCGCAAGTTCCGCTCCGCCGTATGGGCGAGCCAGAAGAGGTCGCAGGGCTTGTCAGCTATTTGATGTCTGATATTGCTGGCTATGTGACACGCCAAGTAATTTCAGTGAATGGAGGCTTAGTATGACCCGCCGAGTTGTCGTCACTGGAATGTCAGGTGTCACCGCTTTTGGTAATGATTGGCAGCAAATCGAACCTAAACTCAAAGCTTGTGAAAATGCCACTCAGTACATGCCAAGTTTTGAGCAATATGATGGTCTAAACACCAAGCTTGCCGCTCCAATTGATGGTTTTGAGCTGCCAAAACACTACAAGCGTAAACAAGTTAGAGGTATGGGACGTGTGTCCCGCCTTGCTACTGTTGCGACTGAAAATGCTTTAGAGCAAGCCGGTTTAATCGGTCATGATATTCTCACTAACGGTGAAACGGGTATTGCCTACGGATCTTCAACGGGTAGTACAGACGCAGTTGGTGCATTTGGTGTGATGCTAAATGAAAAATCAACACGCGCAATTACAGCGACTACCTATGTTCAAATGATGCCGCATACCGCAGCAGTCAATGTCGGTCTGTTTTTTGGTTTAAAAGGTCGAGTAATCCCAACCAGCAGCGCATGTACATCTGGTAGCCAAGCCATTGGTTATGCCTATGAAGCGATAAAGCACGGTTACCAAACCGTAATGGTTGCCGGTGGTGGCGAAGAGCTTTGCCCGACAGAATCAGCCGTATTCGACACATTATTTGCCACCAGCCTTAAAAATGACACCCCGAAGACATCCCCTAGTCCGTACGACAAAGATCGAGATGGGCTAGTTATCGGTGAAGGTGCTGGCACGTTAGTTCTTGAAGAATACGATCATGCAGTAGCTCGTGGCGCCAAGATCTATGCTGAAATCATTGGCTTTGCGAGTAATTGTGATGCTGCTCATGTCACGCAACCTCAAATGGAAACCATGCAAATTTGTATGGAAAAAGCTCTAAAAGACGCCAAACTTCCAGCTGAGAAAATTGGGTTTGTTTCTGCTCATGGTACCGCAACAGACAAAGGTGACATTGCCGAAAGTAATGCAACGGCTAATATCTTTGGTGAAGTACCCATTAGCTCTTTAAAAAGCTACTTCGGGCATACTTTAGGGGCATGTGGTGCCATTGAAGCATGGCTAAGTTTAGAAATGATGCACTCCGGTTGGTTTAGCCCAACTCTGAACTTAGAAAATATAGATGAAAACTGCGGAAAGCTGGATTACATCACAGGTACTGGTCGAGAACTGGAAGTCGAGTACTTAATGAGTAACAACTTTGCTTTCGGCGGAATTAATACCTCAATTATTTTCAAAAAAATCTAATTCGAAAACTCTTTATTAATAAATAAAGAATGTTATTAGCAGACAAGAACAAAAAGGGGCAGTAACCGAAGTTACTGCCCCTTTTCTTTTATGTCATTGCAGATTAAGCGTTAGCTTCACGCTCAGCAATGAATTCTAGAGCCATCTTGATACGAGCAACAACGCGCTCTTTACCAATAAGTTCCATTACTGCGTCAACAGAAGGAGACTGACCACCACCGGTTACTGCTACGCGAAGTGGCATACCGATTTTACCCATGCCGATCTCTAGCTCTTCACATACAGCGGCAATAACACCCTCTTTGATGTTTGCAGTTGTGAAGTCTTCAAGTGCTTCAGCTTTCGCCAATGCTAGCTCTAGTGGACCTTTTGCTACGCCACGTAAGTGCTTCTTAGCTGCGCCAGCTTCAAACTCAGAGAAATCTTCGTAGAAATAGCGAGATTGCTCAGCAAGTTCGATAAGCGTATTACAACGCTCGCCAACTAGCTTAATCACTTCAGTGATTGCAGGACCATTAGCTGTATCAATCTTCTGCTCATCTAGGTGCCATTGTAGGTATTTTGCAACGTACTCAGGTTCAGAAGTTTTAATGTAGTGGTTGTTCAACCAAAGTAACTTATCAGTGTTGAACGCAGATGCAGACTTGCTGATCGCATTTAAGCTGAATAAGTTAATCATCTCTTCTTGAGAGAAGATTTCTTGGTCACCGTTAGACCAGCCCAAACGAACTAGATAGTTGTTTAGAGCATTTGGCAGGTAACCTTCATCGCGGTATTGCATTACAGAAACAGCACCGTGACGCTTAGAAAGTTTCGCACCGTCATCACCAAGAATCATTGCACAGTGAGCGAAAGTTGGAACTGGCGCGCCTAGTGCTTCATAGATGTTGATTTGACGAGGTGTGTTGTTGATGTGGTCTTCACCACGAACAACATGTGTGATACCCATGTCCCAGTCATCAACCACAACAACGAAGTTATAGGTTGGTGCACCGTCTGTACGACGGATGATCAGGTCATCAAGTTGGCTGTTTGAGATTTCGATACGACCACGAATTTGGTCATCAAAAACTACACTGCCTTCTTTCGGGTTGCGGAAACGGATAACGCATGCATCACCTTCGTTTGCAGCTTCGTTTGCTGCAACAATTTTAGGGTGGTTTGCATCGTAACGAGCCATTTCTTTGTTTGCTTCTTGCTCTTCACGAATTTCGTCAAGCAGTTCTTTAGATGCATAACATTTGAATGCTTTGTCTTCTGCAAGAAGTTTATCAACCATTTCATTGTAACGGTCAAAACGCTTAGATTGGTAGTAAGGACCTTCATCCCACTCCATACCCATCCATTGCATGCCTTCTAAGATCGCATCTACTGCTTCTTGAGAGTTACGCTCTAAGTCAGTGTCTTCAATACGAAGAACAAATTCACCGCCTTGGTTTTTAGCAAACAGCCAAGAGTAAAGTGCAGTACGTGCACCACCAACGTGAAGATAGCCAGTAGGGCTTGGAGCAAAACGAGTTTTAACCGTCATTTAAATACCTTAGAGATGGATGTGCAGCGATAAAATCAATACCAACTGCGGATACAAGGGTAAAAGTGGCGACATTTTACCACCCTAAGGCAAATCTACAATGCTAGAAATTACTTTAAATTACGCATCGCCCATTGCATGAATTCTTGCTGTTGCTCAGCATCCAATTTGGAAAAATCACTTTGCAACATTGCGACATTTTTTATCTCAGACATTGGTACTGTTTTCTTCACTTTTCCTGATACTTCATTTCCAGATTTTTGATTGTACTCAGCAACTTCTCTTTCAAAGTCTCTAAAACCTTGTAAACCACCTTTGTTCAACTGACCAAGTTCATACTGAACCGCTTCACCATTCTCAGCCGACAATGTGATAACCGGTGAACGTTCAAATTTTTTCGCATCTTCTATCGTACGAAATGTTGGGTAGTTAATGGATAACACTTGATCTGGCTGAGCTTCAAAACTCAATAGAATCGGTTGAGAATCGTATTTTCTGCGTTTTCCGTCTTCAAAAACAATTTGTCCAACGGTTAATGCCAATTGGTTTTTTCCATCTTCTAATTGGATAGTGTTTTGAGCGGTAAAGTGAGAAGCCGCAATAGCTTCACCGTTGAGAACTTGAGGAACCATCTCTTTTTGAAGTATTAATGTTCCGCTAGCCATAGCAAAGGAAGAAAATAGAAAAGGAATAGCACCAAGCAATAAAGATTTTTTTACAGTCATAATAATTACCAATTTAACGAGGAAAGGGCATGACATGCATACCCTTATTTAGCTTCACATCAATCTACAATGCTTTTCAAAAACATGTGTTAATTGAAGGTTAGAAGTAGTATTCAACACCTACAGAAAGCTCATCGTAATCTGCTGATTTCCAACGTTCACCTGTGTTGTCAATCGTTTCAGCACCGTCACCAAAGTCTAAAGTACGTGCACGAACATAAATAACCGCAGAAGGATCTACAAAGTACATCACTTGTGCAGAAATCACGTTGTCGTCTGTGTTATCAATTGTTTTGCCGTTACGCTCAAGTTCGAAGTTTGCTGCGTAGCCCAACTTGTATTGCCAATCACCAGTGGTGTACATCAAGCCAGCAGACATTGCGTCTTGCTTCTCATCTGTACTGCCAGCTGATGCTTCCATCATTTTATATTGTGCAAAGAATGAAATGCCGTTATCAAACCAACCTTGCATACCAACTAAGTAAGTATCGTTCGACCAATTAGCTCCTTCAGACACAATATTACGGTTTGCTTCATACGCAGCATCAAATTGGATCGGACCTAATTTGTAGTGTGCCGCTAAACCACTCCAGTAATCATCCCCTTCACCTAAACCAGCTTTATCACCAGCACCTACAGCAACATCAAATGACAGCGCCTCGTTGTACATTGGGCTATCCCAACGAATGGTATTTGATTGACGATCTTGATACTTAGCTCCACCGATCGCACCACCCCAGTCATATACATCACCCAAACCTGGGTTAGACGCAGGCCAATCGACTAATTCGTACATAGGTGTTAACACACGACCTAAACGAACTTGACCTAGTGATTCACTTTCGAAACCAACAAACGTATCACGCTCACCAAGACCAGCACCTTCACCACCGAAGCTTGGATCTACATAACCACCTTCAATTTGCCAAATAAACGTTGGACCAAAGTTTGCGAAATCTTTCTTACCGCGGAAACCAATTCGTGATTCGTTATTTAGTTGTGTCCCGCCTAGATTGTCATCTGTTGCGCTAACGCCAGAATCGTAATCACGATAAGCCGCTTGCATTGCAATGATGCCGTACACTTCATAAGAAAATGAGTCTTTCGTTAAATAGTTTTTTGCTGCATCGCTGTTTGCGCCTTCGGCAAATGCTGCGCCACTGAACATCAGCGTTGAAACTGCTGCACCTAGTAATGTCTTTTTAAAAGTAGACATAAGATTAACCCCTATACATTTTTTTAATTTTTATCGTTTATCACTAGCCTTGAAGGAAACCATCCTTGAAAATCAGTGTCTTAAACGAACGTTCTATTTATGGACGAGGCAAATATGGCAAACTTTTTTTTTGTAGAAAAACATTCAAATACCAAATCAGATCTGCATCAAAATACGATTTTCTAAAAAAACAAAAAACCTTTGAATACTTTGTTTTGAAGGTTTTATATAAAAAAAAATGACGTTAATTAAATTTTGACGAGTGATTTAGATCACTAAAAACCTTAAATAATTAGAAATTTATAGGTTGATATCACGTAAAAAAAATTGTTATTCAGGGAACTTTATATTCATTGATAAGGAATTTTGAAGTCACTCGCAATGCTAAAACCAGCAAGAATGGGCTTTGGGGCGATTTTGACGTTTGTTTTCAGTCACTCATTTTGTAATTAACTGTGTAGATTAGTTTGACCTTCACCTAAGGGTAAGGTTTAAGCTGTGTGTAAATGAGGTCTGGAGAATCAAGATGAATCACTATGTAACAGTATTAAGTGGGCTTAACTGCATGGGTTGCGTGGGAAAACTACGAACGCATTTAGAACAGCTGCCAGCTGTATCTATCAACTCAATTACGGTTGATTCTATCGATATTTCAACCACATTAAGCTTTGTCGAAGTATCTAATGAAGTGAAGTCGCTGGGTTATCAACTTGGTCACTCATGGCATTTAACACTATCTGGTTTGAATTGCGGTAAGTGTGTCAATAAACTCAAAAGTGCCTTTGATTCAGAAAGCTTAATTTATGATTTGAACATCACGACCACTGAGTTAATGGTTAAATCCTCCCTATCCGAATCTCACATCATTTCCACAGTTGAAAATGCTGGTTTCAGTGCTGTCACTTATTACGAGCAAGAAGATAAGTTGGTATCTAAAGAACTAGATGATAGTAAGCCGGAAGAAAAGCTCACTCTCCCTCAAGCCGATAATCAAAGTTTTCATTTATTATTACAGGGAATGACTTGTGCTAGCTGCGTATCTTCCGTTGAAAAATCAATATCAGCAGTACCTGATGTTGATAAAGTTCAAGTGAACCTAGCTGAGCAAACCGCCCTTTTATTCACATCAAAAAGTAGAACTGAAATAGAAAACCTCGTAGTGAATGCCGTTTCAGCTGCGGGGTATCAAGCTCAGTTTGTTGATGATGCACAAACACAACAGCAGAAACAAAAAGAACAGCAAGCTTTAGTTCAAGCTGCATTTTACAAGAATGCTTTCTACGCCTTGATGCTTGGTGCTCCCCTCATGCTTTGGGGAGTATTTGGCGGCAATATGATGATTAGAAATCCAACCGACCAAATCATTTGGGGGATTATCGGAATACTTTGCTTCATTCTTCTCGCAACTTCCGGAAGAAGTTTCTTTAAAAATGCACTTCAATCACTACGCCACCAGCGCGCTACAATGGATACTTTAGTTGCGCTTGGTACTGGGGCAGCTTGGTTTTATTCTATGTTGGTTGTGGTTTTTCCTTTTTGGTTTCCTGAAGCCTCGCGTCATGTCTATTTTGAAGCCAGCGCGATGATCATTGGTTTAATTTCACTTGGTCACTACATTGAAGCTAAAGCGAAAGCGCAAACGACCCAATCGCTGCAAGCACTCATCAATCTTCAACCACAAAAAGCGACGGTAATCATTGATGATAAGGAGCAAGTCGTTCCTTTAGAAGCCATTCAGGTTGGAATGACACTTAGAATCAAGCCAGGTGAGAAAATTCCGGTTGATGGAAAGGTCCTCACTGGTGAATCTTATGTTGATGAATCCATGCTGACAGGTGAACCTTTACCAAGTGTGAAAAAGGTTGGAGATTCTATTTCAGCAGGAACCATCAATAACGATGGCAGCTTGATTATTGAGGCTGTCGGGGTAGGTTCAAGCACTATGTTAGCTCGAATAATCCAAATGGTGCGCCAAGCGCAAAGCAGTAAGCCTGCCATTGCCAAATTAGCGGATTCGATTTCTGCCATTTTTGTACCTGTTGTTGTCGCTATAGCACTTTTTTCTGCTTTCATTTGGTTTATTTTTGGTCCACAGCCAAGTGCGAGCTATATGTTAGTGGTGTCTACCACTGTTTTAATCATCGCTTGCCCGTGCGCTTTGGGTTTGGCTACTCCCCTTTCAATTACAGTCGGTGTTGGTAAAGCGGCCGAATTAGGGATCTTGATAAAAGATGCCGATGTCTTGCAGTCGGCAAGTAAAGTGGAAGCGGTTGTCTTTGATAAAACTGGCACGTTAACTCAAGGTAAGCCAACCATTCAGAAAGTATTCCCTTTTGGTGTTTCCGAATCAGAATTAATGACCATGGCTTATTCAGCGGAAGTGGCTTCCGAACATCCTTTAGCAAAAGCGATCTGTCAATATGCTCATAATTTGAACCTAGCATTATTGCCTGCTCAAAATTTTTCAAATGAACGAGGGAAAGGGTTGCATGTCATTATTGATGGTCAATCAGTCAATGTCGGATCTTTCAATTATTTAACTCAGTTAAACATTGAAATGGACCATGCAAAACCAGCAATCAATGAATGTGACCAGTCAGCTTGGAGCCCAATATTTATTGCCGTAGATAACCAACTGATAGGCGTTGTAGGTATCTCAGACGCTTTAAAAGATGAGAGTAAAATTGCGATTAAGCAGTTGAAAACGTTAGGCATCCATTCTGTTTTATTAACTGGTGATAATTCAATCGTCGCTAAGGTAATAGGTAAAGAATTAGGCATAGATGAAATTATTGCTGATGTTTTACCAGAACAAAAAGCAGAACATATTATTCGCTTACAAAATCAGTACCAACATGTCGCAATGGTCGGTGACGGTATCAATGATGCTCCAGCTCTTGCTCAAGCTAATATTGGTATCGCGATGGGAAGTGGTAGCGATGTGGCTATCGAAAGTGCCCAGATGACGCTTCTTAATTCTTCTCCCCTTGCGGTTATCAATGCGATTGAACTTTCGCAAGCAACGGTTAAAAATATGAAGCAAAACTTGTTTGGGGCTTTTGTCTACAACTCTTTAGGGATCCCTATTGCTGCTGGTGTACTTTATCCATTTTTCGGATTTTTACTCAGCCCCGTTTTTGCCGGTGCGGCTATGGCACTATCTTCTATTACTGTAGTCACCAACGCAAACCGGTTGCGGTTATTTAAACCGACAAACAATCATTCAAAATCATAAGCTTAACCATATAAAATCAATTCAGACAACATGATTTACCTTTAATGAGGCTCACTATGAAAATTAAAGCTCTTTCAATTGCAGCGCTTGCCGTCGTTTCTCAACAGGCATTTGCGACCGATGTTCTTAATCATAAATCACCTTATTGTGGCTGCTGTACTGAGTGGACAGAACATATGAAAGAAGCAGGGTTTCACGTAAAAGAACGTTTACATGAAAATATGAATCCAATTAAGGAAAAGTTGGGTGTAACTCCTCAGCTTGCTTCTTGTCATACTGCCGAAATCAATGGGTATGTATTTGAGGGACATATTCCCGCAAAAGATATTAAAGCCTTTTTAGAGAACCCGCCACGTAATGCTAAAGGCTTAGCAGTACCAGGCATGCCAATGGGATCTCCAGGAATGGAGTATGGTGATCAGAAAGATGAGTACTCAGTGTATGCATTTAATGAACGTGGACAAACGTTTGAATACCGACTTTACCAACCAAAATAATTAAGTCTGACTCGTAGAATGTAAAAAAGTCGATAGGTCGAATTTACAAAGAAAAAAAGAGCCTAGTCAAATCTGTAATCAGGCAGATGACTAGGCTCTTTGCTTTGGACAGTAAAGCAAACTGGGTGCTTTAATTTACAGCGTTAAAACTACCGCTTAGAAGCCGTAAGATGCACCGAATACGAATGCATTGTTTTCGTTATCAGCTTGGTTACGGAATTCAAAGTAAGGTTGAACACCTTGACGAGTCCATGTTGCACGAAGCTCGTGATCCATCGTGTTATTGGCATCACTCATAACGTAAACGTTGTTGTAGCTAACCGCTAAATCTTCATTTACAGAGTAGCCAATACGGTTGTCGAAACGAGTTTGGTCGTCAGCTTTGCTGTCTTCCATTGAATGGTAACGAGTACGGTTGCTGATAGAAATACCATTATCGAAGTTGTAGCCAATCTTAACAAGTGGACGGTACTGTACTGTCTCGCCATTGTTTAGTAGATGGTGGTAACCAGCAGCAACCCATAGGTTGTCGTTGATATTGTACATCTGCTCTACACCTAGAGTGATGTATGGCGAGTTACCCATGCCGCTGTCTTGAACAGCATCATCATCGTATTTACCTAGAGAGATGCCATCGAACTCAGTCAATAACGTTGTACCAGAGTCAAACGTATGACCAGCTTCTAGAGTCGAAGATACTGATGGATCGAAATCAGAATGAAGTTGAACGTTACCTGTTACGTAAGAAGAACCAGCAAAAGCACTAGAAGCAAAAGCAAGAGAAAGTGCACTTAGAGCGATAATTTTTTTCATAATAACTGCCTTAATTTTTATTTGTAGCGGTATGTCTTCGGTAATTCATTCACCTTCACCACTTCGTTAATTAGTGCCTCCTTGGCATGCGACGCATCTTGCATTAATTAATTTGACTCACAAAATAAAACAGTAACTTTAGTGATCTTAATCACAACCAAACAAGTCTAAGATTTTTTACTCGTTAAAAATCAAATGCTTAATAGTTTTATTAAATTTACTGACAAAAACGAAACTTAATTCGCAGTGATAAAGATCACGATTAATCATAACAATTACAACTATTTCCTCTTCGACATCACATTAGATTTAGAGGTTTTTATTTTGGTCTTATTTTTTGACACGAATAATGTGATCAGCGTCACCAAGTGTGCCAGAGCAATGGGGGATATTTCTGTCTTTAAAACTAAAAAAGCCCCCCTAACTAGGGAGGCTTCGATTACAAAAAATCAGATTAACGTAACGTGGTCACTCGACTTACTCTTTCTCCACTTGCCGAAATTGAGCGAATAGAAACTTCACCACTTACTGTTGGGCGTTGCTCATCTTCATAAATTAGCCAGTTTTCACCATCAACAGAATATTGAAGTTCAACACCTGGGAACTGAACGTTCATAGCCAGTTTTCCGTCTTCAATTTTCGCTCCTGGTACAGGTAAGCGATAATCAATGCCCGCATTTTCCAATTTAGCTAATTCACGTTGACCAAGAATGCTAGCAAAGCGGTTATAGTCTGAATCAAGTCCATCTTGGTCAACTAAGTTGGTCTCTTGAGAGTACTCAACTCCAACTTTGTAGTCATTTTCCCAATCAGCTCTGTGCCATGCTCTTTCTGCAGCTGCTAATACTCGTGGGAATACCATGTATTCATATTGTTCATCGGTACGAACCGTTTCTGACCATAGCTGTGCTGATAGTCCGTAGAATGGTTTTGCCTCTATTTCACCTTTACCGGTGAAGCCATTTCCGTCACGGTCTAATGATGTTTCAGCATTTTGAGGCATGTTTTCTGGTGCGAAGCCAAACATTTTACGAGTGTCCGTTGCGCGAGTTGCCCAGTAATAGCCTCGTTCTTTCGCATCTACTTCATATGGCATATCCATGTACACATAGTCTGGGTTTGAAACGATAACGTCGTATCCCTTCTTAGACCAATCATAAACTGATGATGTGCCACCCCAGTAAAGAACATCCCAGAAGTTAACGCGGGTTGTTTCTGTTGCGAAGACTTCAGCACCCTCTTCTACGTATTTCAATCCATCTTGCCAAGCTTGGAAGTGAGGGATACCTTTATCTGCGACAATTTTCGATACTTCTTGAGCGAAGTAACCAGGTAGGTGACCAAAATCGCTCACTTCACCACTTGCCACTAGGCTTTGACACTGAGGTGATTGTGCAAAAGGTTTATCTTGTTTAGATAGGTCAATGTCCCCTTTCCACGCCACTTTTTCTTTTGAATCTAGATCTTGGAAACCAGCACCAAGTTTAATGTTTTTCGCTTCATCTCCACCGAAATGCCAAGTCGTTAATGGCATGCCAGCTTCATTATGCATAGCCGCTACTTCAGACACGACTTTGTCTACAAAGCGAGTCGACGATTCTAAACAAGGGTTAATGAAGCTCTTTTTGTCGTAAAATTGAATCGTTGTAACGTTCGAAGTATCTTGTGGATCCATCAAGCGATATTCGCTCGCCTCTGTTTCTTTCCCTTCTTCCATCAAGCGAGAGTAACGTGCTTCCATCGATACAACAGCAGATCTTGCGTGAGCTGGCATATCAATTTCTGGAATAACTTCAATTTCACGCGCTTTTGCGAATTTTAGAATCTCAACATAGTCTGCTTTGCTAAAGAATCCAGAACCGAAGTTATCAGTTGTTGGCCCTGAACCAAGCTGAGGCAGTAAGCAGCTTCTCTCATCTAAATCGAAACAACGATTTGAACCAACGTCTGTTAACTCTGGTAAATCAGGGATTTCTAAACGCCAGCCTTCATCATCTGTTAAGTGAAGGTGCAATTTGTTCATCTTATACGCCGCCATTTGATCCAACGTTGCAAGAATGGCTTCTTTTGAGTGGAAGTTACGAGCAACGTCCACCATCACACCACGGTAATCAAAGCGAGGGGCATCATTAATAGAAAGAAGTGGTAGGGACTCAACATTATCGCTATCTATCAGACCAAAGATAGATTGCACCGCATAAAACGCACCGGCTTTATCGAAGGCTTTAATCGCAATGCCATTAGCTTCAATGTTTAGTTGATAAGCGCCTGTTCTAGCAAGCTCACCAGTGAAGTCTGTAGGAACAACAGTGATTTCAACAGGTAAATCACCACTAACATTCACACCTACCACATCAGAACGGCTTTCAAGGGCTGAAAACTGCTCTTCGCTAAAGATAGCTTCTGGCAGGGCAATACCATCAGCAATACTTACAGACCCTTTACCTACCTCAACAGACATAGGGGTTGGAAGTAAAGTCGTTGTCACATCTAGTGATTTTAGATCTTCATTCTTTTCAAAGCGGGTTACTGCTGTTGCCATGACATTATTATCATCAGGAGTACGCTTTAAGTTATTGCCTTCTAGACCACGAACAAACGATGCTGTGTCTTCAGTGTTTAACGAAGCTATCATCTTGGGTTCAGTGTTAGGTGATGCAACAAAAGCCCCTGGCATAAAGTCAGTTTCAAATAACTGCCAGTACTCACTTGTAAGAGGAAGAGACACTTCTTCACCTGCGGCAAAACCATCAAACTTCTCAGTAGGTTCTAGCTTATGCAAGTCACCTGTCAGACGAGTAATTTTGAACTGCTCATTATCAACATCTAATATGAGACGGATACTGTGGAAGTAAATCGCCCAGTCTTTCGAATCAACTGCTTCACCTTGGTTAACTAACGTCATGTTTACTTTATTACAAGATGCCCATTCAGCCCCTAAGTCCTGACATTTCAGACCTTCAGTTGCGCCATGGTTAGTAATAACTTCATATTGAATATCTAGGTTATCGGCGAGTGAGTTAACAACTTGCTGCTCTGAAGTTTGTGTTGCCGCACATCCCGTCAAACCTGCAAGTACTGAAACTGCAATTAAATGTCTCTTTAACATATTTACTTACCCATAAAAGTTTAAATCTAGCGTGAAACGTAAAAGGTTCGTTTCAAAGTTGAATAAACTATAGGGTGTTATTTTTCAGCGTGAATTAAATCAACATTGAAAAGTGATCAAGTTCAAACCGTAAAAAATATAAAAACTAATTAACATTAAAAATCATTGAGTTACGATTAACGATCATTCCGTTATTTTTATTTTGACGGAATTTTTGAGATTTAAGTCACAAGAAATAAGAAGGAAGTAGTCTTTTTTTATTCAACAAGTCACTGTTGATTTTACAGAGTCGAATTCATATTGAAAATTTGCTGAATAGAATGTGAAATCACTCCCAAAAAAAACGTCAAAACTATCTCGGTAAAATAGATTTTGACGAGATCTAACTCGATTAACTAGGATGACCCCGTGCGACTACTTGCTTTATTTTCAAACCTTCTTTGTGTCATTGCTTACCTATCTGCCACCGTTTCTGCAGAACCTCTCTACTGGTCTGCGAAAAAAGACAATAAAGAATTCCTCATTTTTGGTTCTGTGCATGTGGGTAGCTCTGAAATGTACCCATTACCTAAAGCTGTCACTGAATATTTAAGTTCAAGTGATGGCTTAATACTAGAAACGGATGTCAGAAAAGAATCAGAGATTCGTTACCCTAAAAACCAAATAACAACAAAAAGCATTCTGACAGCTGAACAAAAAAGACAGCTTACGCATATTAGCCAATCGTTGAACCTCAATAGTCAACAAATGCTCAATGCTGCGCCTTGGATAACCGCATTAACCGTGCAAATAAAACGTTTTCAGCAACTTGGCTATGAGAACCAATACGGGATAGATAACTACTTAGGCATACAGGCAACACTGAATAATAAGCCGGTTCTGTCACTTGAACCTATGCAATTTCAAATTGATCTCATTAGCGGGCTTAAAAATGATGGGCAAGAGCTATTGGTCAGTGGTTTAAATGAATGGGAACATTCTGAGAGTAATACTCACTGTTTATTTGAAAGTTGGGAGTCTGGCGATAAACAGAATCTACAAGAGATGGGTGGAAGCTCTGATATGAGTGATGAAATGATCGAGCGATTTGTTTTTAAACGCAATCACGACTGGGCTAAACAATTAGACGGGAATGACTTAGTTGGTAGCAACAGCAGGCATTTAATTGTTGTAGGCACTCTTCACTTGGTTGGAGAACAAAACCTTATACTTTTGTTAAAAGATAAAGGTTTTACCGTTAGGCAATTATCGACAAGTAAAAAAGCACCTTGTGCCTTTGTCCATTAATCGCTTTTATTCATAAATGGCTTGTACCTATTAATGGCTTACATCAATTAATAGCTAGGTTACACAGCCGTAGTGAATTCGTTACGGCTAACAATCTTTTTTACACCAACAAACCCCATCAAAGCTATTTCAAATCACCCTGAGTCATCTGAATGGATATAAGTTTAAAGCCATAAAAATCAAAACCACTCAGTTTAATGCTGTTACTGCTTTGTTTTATACAAGTGAAGCTTTGTTTAGTTTAAGCAAAAAATTATTTAGCTCATACGAAAAAGGCTCTGCATAAATGCAGAGCCTTTTTCTTAATATGGTCGGTGAAGAGGGATTCGAACCCCCGACCCTCTGGTCCCAAACCAGATGCGCTACCAAGCTGCGCTATTCACCGAGATATCTAACTGGCTTATTGCCTGTCGATGGAGCGTATAATACGGATTCTGAATTTATGCGCAAGCGGTTTTCATCGTTTTTTTTAAATAAAAAATCATTCGAACAAAACTCATACAATTAAATAAAAATGTGATTAAAAACACAGCTAAGGAAACATATCTTTAACTTATGAAACAAGATTGATCCAGATCAGGGAGGTTATTGCTCCAATGAATAAACTCACATTTGTCATCTTAAACTTTGAGGTAAACACATGGACTTTTGGCTTGATCTCCTATTTGGTAACGCGGTAGGGCTATCATCAATGATAGTCATCTTTGGAGCACTTGGTCTTATGATGTTTTATGGAGGCTTCTTCATCTACAAAGTTATGACTGACACTCCTCACTAAAATCGCCAAGCCTTTATCATCCATAGTAAGAGTGGATGATAATTATTAGCTTAGCACCGGAGTTGATATTTATTGTCGCCTCCGGTTTTTTACTTTCCTCTGAATTCATAATTATTTGTCTTATTCCACTTCTTAGATTCACTTTCCTCTTTTAGCCCTATTTCATACAATAGCTTCAACATGCAACATAGCTGACTTGAGGTGAACAATATGTCTCATGATAACGATCTAGATTTATTCCAACAAATGATGGGAGATGTAAAGCGTATTGACCAAGATACCGCTGAGCATCAAAAGGTTCATCGCGTTACAGACGCACAGCTAGCGAAACGTGAAGCGGCGATGTGGCTGTCTGATGATGACCAAGATTATTTGTCTCTCGATTACTGCCCTATGATCAAACCAGACGATATCATCGAATATAAAAAAGATGGTGTACAAGACGGTGTGTACAAAAAGCTACGCTTAGGAAAGTACCCAATTCAAGCCAAATTAGATCTACACAGAAAAACGCTGAAAGATGCCAGAAATGACATTCTTTCATTTTTACGTCAATGCTTGGCAATGGATGTACGAACGGTGTTAATCGTACATGGGAAAGGTGAACGATCTAATCCACCCGCACTGATGAAAAGCTATGTCGCTAACTGGATGACTCAAATTAACGATGTACAATGTGTCCATTCTGCTCAGGCCTTCCATGGCGGTAGCGGCGCTGTGTATGTCATGCTCCGAAAAAGCAATAGCAAGAAACTAGAGAATAGAGAAAAGCACCAAAAACGTATGAGTCAGTAACCTGATAAGCCAGTGAGCTACCTTTAAAACATTTAGTTTCCTTTAAGCTAGCTAGTATCCCGAAAGATAGTTAATGCTGAACACTAGTGTTGGTGCTAAAATCACGTAATCACTAAGCAACTACCTCGTAGTTGCTTTTTATTTTCAAATAAATCCGTTGTGAAACGCTAAAAGAGAAGATCATGTCACAAGATTCCCAAGCTAAACGCCTCAATAAATTCATTAGTGAAACTGGTTTTTGCTCACGCCGTGAGGCTGACAAACTTATCGATGCTGGACGCGTCACTATCAATGGCAAAATCCCTGAAATGGGTACTAAAGTATTGCCCGGTGATGATGTAGAAATCGATAATAAACCGGTACGTTCGAAAGAGAAGCCTGTTTATATCGCTTTAAATAAACCAACAGGAATTACTTGTACAACTGAGCGCGACATCCCTGGAAATATCGTTGATTTTATTGGTCACCATAAACGTATTTTTCCTATTGGACGTTTAGATAAACCTTCTGATGGCTTGATTTTCCTAACGAATGATGGCGACATTGTTAATAAGATCCTTCGTGCTGGTAATAACCACGAAAAGGAATATGTTGTTCGTGTTGATAAGCCTATCACTGGTGAGTTTCTAAAGAAAATGGCAGCCGGTGTACCAATTTTAGATACCATCACGCTTCCTTGCCATGTTGAAAAAGAGACGAAGTTCTCCTTCCGTATCACTTTGACTCAAGGTTTGAATCGCCAAATTCGCCGTATGTGTGAAGCACTTGGCTACGAAGTATTTAAGTTGCGCCGTGTTCGTATTATGAATATTTCTTTAGACGGCATTCCTAATGGTAAGTGGCGTTATTTGAGTGATGATGAAGTCACAGAGATCCTTTCGATGTGTGGCGATTCAAGTAGTACGGAAGAAGCATCAAAACTAGATGCTAAAGGTCGCCATATTAATAAAGCAACTGATGCTAAGCTTTATGACAGCCGTGAAGAAAACCAATCTTCAACCGCGCGTCGTAATCAAAAAGAGAACCGCCCACGTACTTTCCGTGGAAACAATGCGGATGAATTCAGACATGCTCCAAATTCAAAACGCGGTCGCTCACGCACAAGCGATGAAAATAGCTCAGGGCAAAATCGTAAGAAAGAGGGAGGATGGAATTCAAACTCTCGCCCAAATCAATCAAGTTCAAATAAGCCTGCTGCAAAGCGCACTGGTGGAACGTTAAGCTTGAAGAAATAATAAAATCGAGTCGCTACTCAATACTCGTTTCTATAAACGCCGACCATAATGACTTGGTCGGCGTTTTGGTTTTGGTAAGAAGAAATGATAGATAACGCGTATATTCTTAGTTTAACTCCGTCAGTCCCCAAACATGCTAATTAAAGACATAAGCCAGAAAACTTAGCTCTGGTTAACGATGCTAAGTCGTTAGGAGTGAGTTCAATCTCTAGCCCCCTCTTCCCTGCACTCACGCAGATAGTTTCAAGTTCCTTTGCACTTTCATGAATAAATGTCGGTAATGCTTTTTTTTGCCCTAAAGGGCTAATGCCACCGACGACATACCCTGTTGTCTTTTGGGCAATATCAGGGTTAGCCATTTCTGCTTTTTTCCCGCCACCAGCTTTTGCTGCAAGTTTTAAATTCAGTTTCTGATCAACAGGAATAACCGCCACAGCCAAGTTCTTTGGCTCACCATTAAGGCAAAACAATAACGTTTTAAATACTCGCTTTGGATCTTGCCCAAGAGCTTCAACCGCCTCTAAACCATAACTATCATGGCTTGGATCATGATCATATTGATGGACTTTATGAGAAATTTTCTTCTTCTTCGCTAGGTTAATCGCCGGAGTCATTCTGAACCTATGATGAAATGGATAAATATAGAAAGGTATACGCGTCTCTTCAGCTAAATAAGCAAACTGTCTGACCAAACATGGCTAAAGAGAAAGTAACACCAATAAAAAAGCGATGCCGGAGCATCGCTTTAGTTAAATTTATCGAAATGTAATAGTCAAACTATTCTTCAATCAATTTACTTGTAAACCATTTCACCAGAAGGTGCGTACTTATTTACATCAACAGGGCTGTTTGCTTCTAGGTACTCTTTTAGTACTTCAGCATCCACAAAACCAGTATTAACGAAGCCAGGGTGACCTGTTAGTTTTGGATATCCGTCACCACCAGCAGCATTGAAGCTTGGGATAGTGAAACGGTAAGTTTCATCAAGACGTAGTTGCTTTCCGCCAATGAATACATTGGACACTTCACCATTAGCAACGGTCATTGAGATACCAGAAAATTGAGCGTAAGCGCCAGAATCAATTGGTTTAGTCGCGACTACATTGAGGTAGTCCAATACTTCTTTACCAGACATGTCTGTGTAAGTCAGGATATTAGCAAAAGGCTGAACAGTCAGTACATCTTTGTATGTTACTTCGCCACCTTCAATAGAGTCACGTACACCACCAGAGTTCATCACGCCGAAGTCAGCTTTTGCACGCTCTTTATGAGCAGTTGCAATTAAACGACCAAGGTTAGTCTGTTGGAAACGAACAACATTGCGGTCACCTTCAAGTTTACCGTTAGTGTCTGCAATTTTAACTTCTAGCTGTGCTTGACCTTGCTCTTGGAATGGGCGAAGGAATTCAAGAAGCTCTGCATCTTGTGCGATTTCTTCTTCAATAAGAACACGTTTCTTCTTACCGTCAACCTTCACTTTCTTCTTCAGGTTAACAGGGATTAAGTCGTAACTTACCATCTCTAGTTCACCGTTACGGAACTCGTAATCAGCACGACCTACATATTTACCCCATTCATGAGCTTGAACGATGTAAGTACCATTTTGTACATCAGGACGACATTCGTCACCTGGCTTAAATGTTTTGCTGATTACATTTGGAGCTTCCATACATACAGGTTCTTGTGAGTGACCACCAACGATCATATCAAGAGAGCCTTCATCTAGGTAACGGGCAAGGGCTACATCACCAGGAGCATTTACACCACGTTGACCATTTTCATAGTGACCCATGTGCGTTACAGCAAAAATAAGGTCTGGCTTTTCAGTTTCTTTAAGTTCAGCAATCAGCTCTTTTGCTTCTTCTTTCGGGTCACGGAAGTCGATGCTTCCAATAAACTCAGGGTTACCAATTTTTGCTGTATCTTCAGTCGTTAGACCAATAACAGCAATCTTGATACCTTGCTTCTCAAACATCTCGTAAGCTTGGAATTTACGTTCACCAGTGGCTTTATCGTAGATGTTAGCTGAAAGCATTGGGAAGTTAGCCCAATCAATTTGCTTATCAAGCACTTCAAGAGAGTTATCAAACTCGTGGTTACCTAATGCCATTGCATCGTAACCGATCTTGTTCATGCCTTTAAAATCAGGTTCTGCATCTTGCAGATCAGACTCAGGAACACCAGTGTTTACATCACCACCAGATAAAAGCAGTACGCTACCGCCTTCTGCACGAATTTCTGCACGAAGTTCATCAATTAGCGTTTTACGAGCAGCCATGCCGTACTCGCCATATTTATTCTGCCAAAAACGACCATGGTTATCATTCGTGTGTAGAACAGTCAATTTGTAAGTTGTGTCTTCATTCCAATCTTGAGTTGCTTGCGTTGCACAACCAGAAAGAGTGGCAAGAATAGCAGCACTTAGCGCTGTTTTTAGAATAAGGCGTTGCTTCATTGTCATACCTTTGAACTTTGTGGGATCCACTACTGAAAATTTAGGTCCATATCATGTACTTGTGACACGCTTAAAACCTGCAAAACTCGATCTAGTTTAAATTAACAAACCAAATGAGACATTAAGATTTCATGTTTATGTCGAATTGATCACCTTAATTGCCTTCATAAGCTGCAACAAACGCCAACCTTTGCATGACTCAATTCAAATGATCACAGGCAAACGTTTTACTGTGATTTCACATCACTTAGTTTTTATTGAGAAGTGACTCAATAAATAAACAGTTTCAGAGTACATCTCGACATTATAGGCACAAAAAAGCCGGCTGATATGCCGGCTAATCAAGTTCGATACTATTTGATATCGATATGGTCGAAACCTTTAATTAAATCATCCAGCGCTTTCATTTGCGCTAGGAATGGTTCTAATTTATCTAACGGTAATGCCGACGGTCCATCACAACGAGCTTGATCAGGATTAGGGTGCGCCTCGATAAATAGGCCCGCAATTCCTGTCGCTAGACCTGCTTTCGCTAACTCAACAGTTTGCTCACGACGACCACCAGAAGCTGCACCTGATGGGTCACGCATTTGCAGAGCGTGAGTCACATCAAAAATAATTGGGCTGCCATTCGATGATTTTTTCATCACACCAAATCCAAGCATATCAACTACGAGGTTGTCGTAGCCCATGCAAGCACCACGCTCACAAAGAATAATGTTGTCGTTGCCACACTCAGCAAACTTATCAACAATATTGCCGACTTGATTTGGGCTCATGAATTGAGGTTTCTTTACGTTAATCACTGCGCCTGTTTTTGCCATTGCTTCAACCAAATCAGTTTGGCGAGCAAGGAAAGCAGGAAGTTGAATCACATCCACAACATCGGCTACAGGCTGAGCTTGAGCTTCTGTATGAATATCAGTAATGATTTTAACGCCAAAAGTGTCTTTTAATTCTTGGAAAATTTTCAGACCTTCTTCCATACCAGGACCACGGTATGAATGAACAGAGCTACGGTTAGCTTTATCAAAAGATGCTTTGAATACGTAAGGGATACCCAGCTTCTCAGTCACCTTCACGTAATGTTCACAGATTTGCATTGCTAAGTCGCGAGACTCAAGCACATTCATTCCAGCAAATAGCGTAAATGGCTTATCGTTTGCGATTGGCATATCGCCAATATGAACTATTTTCTGTTCCATCTTGTTCTCTCTAAATAATTATAAATTAGTGAACGATGACTGACGTTTCATTCATTGCGTTCACTTGAGATTTCAGTAATTCAGATGCAGGGTCATCAGGGCATTGATCAATAAAGTATTGATAATCCGACGCTGCAACTTGATGGCAATCGAGCTGTTGGTAAATAAAACCACGATCGCGAATTTCATATGGATCGTCTGGTACAAACGTTAGTGCAAGATCTGTACATTTTAAAGCCAGCGTGTAGCGCTCTTCACGCAATAAAGCACTTTTTAACAACGCTAACCATTTACCGATAACCATTGGGTTGTCTGCACTTTCTAAATGCTCACTCTTCAACTTAGCCAGAGGACCATCATGCCCAATTAACCAGGCACTTAACGTTTGCACGCCAACGTATTCACCATTGAACGGGTTAATGTATACAGGAGCTTGCTCAAACCAATTTACTTTTATTAAAAACTGCGTCGGAAATGAAACACCTTCCACGGGAAATCCAAACTTACGCGCTAAGAAAAGAAAAATAGCCCCTAAGCTAACAGGAATGCCTTTACGTCGTTCCAACACTTTATCTATAAAAGCGTTCTCAGATGAGAAATACGCATCTTTGTCGCCGCTAAAACCCCACTCATGGAAAAATAAGCGTAAGAACGATTCAAATTTTTGCTGTTCACCTTGCTCATTAACCAAGGCAAACTCTGCTTCATTGAATAATCTTATTAGCTCTTGTTCAGCCCAATGATCTTGAGTTTCTGGGTTAACCGCTTTATTTAATAGAAGAGCACCTTGAGCAAGCTCTAGTTGATCAAGGTCTTCATCAAAAAATTCATACATGTGACATTAACCAAAAAAGGTAGGAGTTTTTGTGATTGCGATTTTACCCGCCATAGCTAACCAACCTAGAGCACCAAAGAATGAAAAGGTTCTAATTAGCTTGTTTTTACCAAATTTTAAAGCAAAGAATCCAAGACCAATAAATGCCATTACGCAGGTTAGTTTTTCAGTTAACCAAGGCGCCGAAGGAGTAAATGGAATAAACCCAGTAATGTAAATCAGCCCAAAACCAGACAGTAGCAATAATGAATCATTAATATGTGGAAAACGCTGCAGGAAAGGGTGTTTCAGCATAGGAGAATTCGCCATCATCAATGCGTAACGAACAGACAACAGTAAAGCACTCAAACCAACTGTTAATAAATGAAAATGTTTCAAACCTTCGTACATGGATTCCCTCTAAAACTTCCAGTTTTACTCAATGAGTAATTGTGTATGCAATTTATTATAAACTAGCCTTACGGCAAGTAACGACCTAAGGTGACCCTATCATTGCCACCATAGTCTTTTTCTGTAATCACGTCTAAATAGCCTAATGCTTGCATGATCTCTCTCACGGCAAGACCTTGGTCATAACCATGCTCAAATGCCAGCCAGCCATCATTTTCTAGAAAATTAACGGCATGTTTGGCTATATATTTAATATCGGCTAAGCCTTTTTCTTCCGCCACTAATGCAGTTATCGGTTCAAAACGAACATCGCCTTGCTCAAGGTGCGGATCGTTTTTTTCGATATATGGCGGATTTGATACAATTAAAGCAAACTTTGTACCAATAATTGTTGAGCCTTCAGATACAAGCGGTTCGAACCAACTACCTTGATAAAAATCAGCATTCTTAATGCTCAAGTTCGTCGCATTTTCCGTCGCTAGTTGCTGAGCTTCAGGGCGTAAATCAATGCCGATTACCTGTCTATTGGGCATTTCAGATGCAAGCGCAAGTGCTATAGCGCCGGTACCAGTTCCCAAATCAAGAATATTGCCATCTTTACCGTGGGTTTTATCTAACGCCACTTCCACTAAACGCTCAGTATCTGGGCGAGGGATTAATGTCGATGGAGAAACCTTTAAAGGTAAAGACCAAAATTCACGCTCACCCACAATATAAGCAACAGGTTCACCCGTTAAGCGGCGATTTAACAAAGCAAAAAATTGAGATTCTTGATCTAACGTGAGGTGCTTTTCGGGCCAGGTAAGTAGGAATGATCGTGGCTTATCTAATGCATGGCAAAGTAGTACAGCAGCATCAATTGAGGGCGATGTATTATCGCCCTCTTGAAGCTGTACGATTGCTGCCTTTAATGCACTTTCAACCGTAAATGTTGACAACATATGCTTAGTTATTTTCAGCCAGTGCAGCGAGCTGATCCGCTTGGTGCTCTTGAAGAACAGGATCTAACAAGCTTTGTAGGTCGCCTTCTAATACTTCATTCAAACGGTAAAGTGTTAAGTTGATACGGTGATCAGATACTCGACCTTGTGGGTAGTTATAAGTACGAATACGGTCACTACGATCACCAGAACCTAGTAAGTTACGGCGTGTATCCGAAATAGCAGCAGCGCGACGTTCTTCTTCAGCTTGAACGATACGAGCAGCAAGTACTGCCATCGCTTTCGCTTTGTTTTTATGTTGAGAACGCTCATCTTGACACTCTACTACTGTGCCTGTTGGTAAGTGAGTAATACGGATTGCTGAATCCGTCGTGTTAACGTGCTGACCACCCGCACCAGAAGCACGGAATGTATCGATTTTTAGGTCTGCTGATTTAATTTCTGGTAAATCCGCTTCTGGGATTTCCGGCATGATGGCAACAGTACAAGCTGAAGTATGTACTCGACCTTGAGATTCAGTTTCAGGCACACGCTGAACACGGTGACCGCCTGACTCAAACTTCATGGTGCCATATACACTTTCGCCACTAATTTTAGCGATCATTTCTTTGTAACCGCCTTGTTCAGAAGCATTACTGCTCATGACTTCGACACGCCAGCCTTTTTTCTCTGCAAATTTAGAATACATGCGGAAAAGGTTACCTGCGAAAATACCGGCTTCATCACCACCCGCACCCGCACGAATTTCTAAGAAACAGTTACGCTCATCATTCGGGTCTTTTGGCAGCAATAGAATTTGTAGATCGTCAGTCAAACGCTCAATGGCTTCTTTCGCTTCTTTGATCTCTTCTTGAGCCATTTCACGCATTTCTGCGTCATCTTCATTTGCCATATCTTCAGCAGCTTCTAAATCTTCTTGCGCTTGCTGGTAGGCCTGGAAACACATAGTCACTTCTTCTAGCTGTGAATACTCACGAGAAAGAGCACGGAATTTATCTTGATTCCCAATAACATCAGGGTCACCAAGCAGGTGTTGAACTTCTTCATAACGTTCAACAAGTGTTTCAAGCTTTACTAGAATCGAGGCGTTCATAATTTCTTATCTTGTTGGAGGTCTATAATATTATTGAGGGTCTTCAAGGCCCAAACTCTGTCTAATGACCGTTAATTTTGCAGGTTCTCCTTGCTCTGCAGCACTTTGTAGCGCACGCGTAGGAGCATGGATCAATTTATTGGTGAGCTTATTACTAAGCTCAAGTAAAACTTTTTCAGGGTCACCGCCTGCGGCAAGTGCCTGTAAACTTTTACTGAGTAATTCTTCTTTTATTTCATTTGATGATTGGCGATATTCGCGAATACTGTCTACCGCTTGTAACGATCGCATCCAGCTCATGAATGCTGCACTTTCTTCACTGACAATTGCTTCAGCCTGAATCGCTTCAACTTTACGTTGCTCTATATTGCTATCTACAATTGACTGTAGATCATCCACAGTATAGAGATAGGCATCGTTAAGATCACCAACTTGAGACTCTACATCTCGAGGAACAGCGATATCGACTAAAAGTATAGGTTGATGTTTTCTTTGTTTAAGTGCTGTTTCAACCATGCCTTTACCGATAATAGGCAAAGGGCTTGCTGTTGAACTAATAACAATATCGGCTCTAGATAAATGGTCTGGAATTTCATTTAAGCTGATGACTTCCGCTCCAAACTCTTCAGCTAATCCTAATGCACGTTCGCGAGTTCGGTTAGCAACAATCATTTTTGTACAACCATTTGCAGAAAGGTGTTTAGCAACAAGCTCTATCGTTTCTCCAGCTCCAACTAATAAAACAGTCGACTCTTCAATAGATTCAAAGATATGTTTAGCAAGCGTACAAGCTGCATAAGCCACTGAAACCGCACTTCCACCGATTTCAGTTTCAGTTCGAACCCGCTTAGCAACCGAAAACGATTTCTGGAAAAGCTTTTCCATAGCTGCGTCTACAGATTTGTGTTCACGAGAATCTGAATAGGCCTGTTTAACTTGCCCTAATATTTGAGGTTCACCCAAAACCAGTGAATCTAATCCACAAGCAACACGCATAAGATGTTTTATCGCCGCTTGTTCTTCATGGATATATAAACTTGGTTTTAATTCTTCAGGGCTCACTTGATGGAAAACCGACAACCAGTCGATCAGCTTACTTTTCGCAGCGCCTTTAACGTCACAATAAATTTCAGTTCGGTTACAGGTTGAAAGTATGACACTTCCATTTACGTGTGCATTTGCGCCAAGTTGCTCTAGAGCCCCAGATAGTTTATCTGGACCAAAAGCGACTTTTTCTCGCAATTCAACCGACGCTGTATTGTGATTGATACCTACGGCAAGCAAAGACATGTATCAGAAGTTCTCGATCAAGGATTAGAAATTAGGACGCGAATTTTACTTGATGCATGGCTCTATTTAAAGAGCAAGCGGGATTTGTTTTCCAGAGTTCGTGAGTTCAATGCTATAGTAATTGTGATTTTCCCAAAAAATTGAATAAGTTGTGAGCAAAATGGATAAGCTTCATAGAATTACTTCTCTCTTTTTCATCGCCCTATTGATGGTCGGTTGTACGTCAACTCCAGAACAACCCACTAGCGTAGAATGGCAAGCTCATTCATATCAACTATCTCAAATTCAAAGTTACCGGGCTTCAGGCAAGCTTGGTTATATCTCACCAGAGCAAAGACAAAGTTTAAATTTCACTTGGACACACTCTAAATCGAGCAGCCAACTCAGGTTGACCACTTTTCTAGGGCAAACCGCTCTCAATCTAACAGTGGATAAAAACGGTGCAAAAGTTGTTACTTATGACGACCAAGTGTTCACTCACAAAAATGCCACTATTTTAGTGAAGCAATTAACTGGGCTTCAGATTCCGGTTCAACACTTGCCGCAGTGGTTACTGGCACTACCTGAACAAGCCGATACATACCAATTAAATGCCATCACTAACACATTAGACTCTCTAACTAAGCAAGTGAATGGTGATACTTGGACAATAGATTTCAGTAAATATCAAGACATCGCACTACCGAAGAATAATCTTCAAGATGACCTCAATAGTAGTGAGCAACTACCAACAATCCCACTACCATCACGATTATCTTTCAAGCAAGACAGCAACAAGATCAACATTGTTATTTCTAAGTGGACACTCACGAAATGATTTTAAGCACAACGCATTGGCCATCCCCGGCTAAACTTAACTTATTCTTGTACATTACAGGTCGAAGAGCCAATGGCTACCATGAACTACAAACTCTTTTCCAGTTTGTAGAATTTGGTGACAATTTATCGATCACAGCTCATGACCAATCCAATGAAATTACCATCACTCCAGAAATTCCGGGAGTGGCAACTCAAGATAATCTAATTTGGAAAGCGGCAACAGCCCTTCAAGAGTTCCATCAGCAAGAAAATAGTCCAGGGTGCAGGTCTCGGGTATTAGGGGCTGATATTTCCCTTGAGAAAGTTCTTCCTATGGGTGGCGGCATTGGAGGCGGTTCTTCGAATGCTGCAACCGTGTTAGTCGCGCTTAACTATCTATGGCAACTTAAACTATCTGATGATCAACTAGCAGAAATAGGTTTGAAGCTCGGTGCTGACGTTCCTGTATTCGTTCGAGGCAATGCAGCCTTTGCTGAAGGGGTTGGAGAGCAGCTTCAACCCGCTAATCCGGATGAGAAATGGTATCTCGTAGTTAAACCTCAAGTGAGCATAGCAACTGTAGACATATTCACACATTCAGAATTAACTCGAAATACACCAAAGCGAGCGCTATCAACGCTTCTAGAGGAAGAATACGTAAACGATTGCGAAAAAATTGTGCGAATGCTGTACCCAGAGGTTGATAAGCAACTTTCATGGCTGCTACAATACGCGCCGTCGAGATTGACTGGCACTGGTTCATGCGTTTTTGCTGAATTTAATAGCAAGAAAGAAGCAGAATCGGTTCTAGGAAAACTACCTGACACTGTTTCTGCATTTATTGCCAAAGGTCGTAACACTTCACCTTTAAAAGAAACTTTGGCTGAATACCAATCAGCCCACCCACAATCTATTTAAAACTGGACGCAACCCGAGGTTTCCACCGTGCCTGATATGAAGCTATTTGCTGGTAACGCAACACCTGAACTAGCCCAACGTATTGCTGATCGTCTATACATCTCTCTTGGCGATGCTACTGTAGACCGTTTTTCTGATGGCGAAGTCGCTGTACAAATCAATGAAAACGTTCGTGGTAGTGATGTATTCCTGATTCAATCAACTTGTGCACCAACCAATGACAACCTTATGGAATTGGTGGTAATGATTGACGCAATGCGCCGTGCTTCTGCTGGCCGTATTACTGCTGTAATCCCTTACTTCGGTTATGCCCGTCAAGATCGTCGTGTACGTTCTGCTCGTGTGCCAATCACTGCAAAAGTTGTTGCAGATTTCCTTTCTAACGTTGGTGTTGACCGCGTTCTTACTATCGACTTACACGCAGAACAAATCCAAGGTTTCTTCGATGTACCTGTTGATAACATTTTCGGCACTCCAGTTCTTCTAGAAGACATGGCTAACCGTGGTCTTGAAAACCCAGTTGTGGTTTCTCCGGATCTTGGTGGTGTTGTACGTGCTCGTGCTACAGCTAAAGCGCTAGGTGATGTTGACATCGCTATCGTTGATAAGCGTCGTCCGCGTGCAAACGTTTCTGAAGTTATGAACCTAATCGGTGATGTTGAAGGTCGTGACTGCGTTATCGTTGATGACATGATCGATACTGGTGGCACACTGTGTAAAGCAGCTGAAGCGCTTAAAGAGCGCGGTGCTAAGCGTGTATTCGCTTACGCAACTCACGCTGTTTTCTCTGGAACTGCTGCAGAAAACATCCGAAACTCAGTTCTAGACCAAGTTATTGTTACTGATTCAATCAAGCTTTCTCCAGAAATGGCAGCGACAGGTAAAGTTACTGAGCTAAGCCTTTCTCGTATGCTTGCTGAAGCGATTCGCCGAATCAGCAACGAAGAATCAATCTCTGCAATGTTTAACTAATCAAAGCCTCACCACTTTGTTTTAAACATTTACAGTGAGAAAAATATTAAGCACTTCATTTATTGAAGTGCTTTTTTTATGCCTAGTGACCATTAAAATTGTTTATCCAGTAAAGAATTGTTGAGTTATTAAGCTAGCTCGCACCTTTTTAATAAACTGTGATATCATACGGCGCTTTTTGAAATACCAAGAGAGATCCTTACCTTGAGCCAACAAATAAAACTTCTCGTTGGACTGGCTAATCCAGGTCCCGAATACGCCAAAACTCGACATAATGCCGGGGCTTGGGTCGTTGAAGAATTAGCACGAGTACATAATGTTACCTTGAAAAATGAGGCTAAGTTTTTCGGTTTAACAGGTCGTATTATGGTTCATGGAGAAGATCTTCGTTTACTGATCCCAACTACATTCATGAACTTGTCAGGAAAAGCAGTTGCTGCTCTTGCTAAGTTTTATCAGATAAAACCTGAAGAAATTATGGTTGCCCACGATGAACTAGACCTCCCCCCTGGTGTTGGTAAGTTCAAAAAAGGCGGAGGTCATGGCGGACACAATGGCTTGAAAGATATCATCAGTAAACAGGGTAATAATAAAGAATTTTATCGTCTCAGGTTAGGCATTGGTCACCCTGGGCATAAAGATAAAGTTGCAGGTTATGTATTAGGAAAAGCTCCTACTAAAGAACAAGAGTGTATTGAAGCCGTCGTTGACGAATCAGTACGCAGCCTAGACATCTTATTAAAAGATGGTCTACCAAAAGCACAAAATCGCTTACATACGTTCAAAGCAGAATAAGGTTTATATCATGGGTTTTAAATGTGGCATCGTTGGTCTACCAAACGTAGGCAAGTCAACTCTGTTTAACGCACTGACTAAAGCGGGCATCGAAGCAGCAAACTTTCCGTTTTGTACTATCGAACCAAATACAGGTATCGTTCCAGTTCCGGATCTTCGTTTAGATGCATTAGCAAAAATTGTTAATCCACAAAAGATCCTTCCTACAACAATGGAATTTGTGGATATCGCTGGTCTTGTTGCTGGCGCTTCAAAAGGTGAAGGTCTAGGTAATAAATTCCTAGCAAACATCCGCGAAACTGACGCTATCGGTCACGTTGTTCGCTGCTTTGAAAATGAAAACATTGTTCACGTTTCTGGCAAAGTATCTCCAATAGAAGATATTGAAGTAATTAACCTTGAGCTGGCTCTTGCTGATTTAGACAGTTGTGAACGTGCTATTCAGCGTAATGCTAAAAAAGCAAAAGGCGGCGACAAAGACGCTAAGTTTGAAATTACCGTTCTTGAAAAGCTGTTACCTGTTTTTACAGAGGGTGGGATGGCTCGTACTGTTGAACTGGCTAAAGAAGAATTAGTAGCAATTGACTACCTAAACTTCCTAACCCTGAAACCAACAATGTACATTGCGAATGTTAGTGAAGAAGGTTTTGAAAACAACCCTTACTTAGATGCTGTTCGTGAATACGCAGAGAAAGAAAACAACGTTGTTGTTGCTGTCTGTGCTGCAATCGAATCTGAACTTTCAGAGCTCGATGATGAAGATCGCGAAGAATTCCTTGCAGATATGGGAATTGAAGAGCCAGGTCTTAACCGAGTCATCCGCTCAGGCTACGAATTACTGACGCTTCAAACTTACTTCACTGCTGGTGTAAAAGAAGTACGAGCTTGGACTATCCCAGTAGGTGCAACTGCACCTCAAGCTGCAGGTAAGATTCACACAGACTTCGAAAAAGGCTTCATCCGTGCAGAAGTTGTTGGTTTTGATCATTTCATCGAATTTAACGGTGAGAGCGGAGCAAAAGATGCAGGTAAATGGCGCTTAGAAGGTAAAGAGTACATCGTAAAAGACGGTGATGTGGTGCATTTCCGTTTCAACGTATAGTCCTTCATATAAATACCTAAAAAGGTCAACGATTACGTTGACCTTTTTTTGTTTTAATCCCCCTTTACTCTCCCTAATTGGTAAAATTAACTCTTCCAATACTCAGCTTTTTAACATAGGTTTCTGATGACAAATGCGCCTCTTTGACTAAAAAGGAATCGAACAGATGTTTATTCGTGATTTATTCAAAAAAAAAGTTGACGGGTTTCACTCAACTACGCATAATGCGCCCCGTTCACAGTAAAGCGGCAACGTTTAAAAGTGAGCAAGAAAATTAAAAATGGCTACTTAGCTCAGTTGGTTAGAGCACATCACTCATAATGATGGGGTCGCAGGTTCGAATCCCGCAGTAGCCACCATTTCCTAAGCACTTTATTTGTTATTAAACATATGTATATTAACAACAAAGAGTTTTTAGGAAAGTAAAGCGGTCGTGGCGGAATTGGTAGACGCACCAGATTTAGGTTCTGGCGCCGAGAGGTGTGAGAGTTCAAGTCTCTCCGACCGCACCATATTKAGATRTCTTARWTGATATCRYTGTTGGGCTATCGCCAAGCGGTAAGGCACTGGCTTTTGATGCCAGCATTCCCTGGTTCGAATCCAGGTAGCCCAGCCATATTATTAAGTGTAATTATCTGTCAAAAGATAATGGCATTGAAAGCAAGATTATATTATATTGTCTCGCTCTCAGATGGCTACTTAGCTCAGTTGGTTAGAGCACATCACTCATAATGATGGGGTCGCAGGTTCGAATCCCGCAGTAGCCACCATACAACGTTAYTTAGACAAACCATAAGTCTTCTTAACTATACTCTTCGCTAGAGTAAAAGCTTTGCTGCGGTCGTGGCGGAATTGGTAGACGCACCAGATTTAGGTTCTGGCGCCGAGAGGTGTGAGAGTTCAAGTCTCTCCGACCGCACCATTATTCTC
>NZ_JAKJSZ010000027.1:0-54147 GCF_050337535.1 Vibrio kagoshimensis | reverse complement strand
ATTCATAATATTATAGCTGTTAATAAAAAAGCCTCTTAATAAGAGGCTTTGAATCAAAGTAATAATTATTTAGATAAATCCAAATCTACGCGTATTGCTCCACAGTCATTACCCAATTTTTCTTTTGCTGTTCGAAGTTCATTTTTATTTGTTGGTAACGAACTTTAAGTAATGAGTGTTCATATTTTTTCACGACATCTTCACGCTTACTTTCTAAAAGCTGTTTTTTAACGGCGTAATACTCATTCATATTGGATACTAGAGCATCAAACTCTAACTGAAGTTTTTCTGAAATTTGTTGTTTGTCTGCTCGGTGCATGATTTTTTCTTGAGTCACTTTGAGCAACATGGATGCTTCAGCTTTCTCGATTCTAGCTTGAGGAGTCACTCGCAATTTTGTCGCAAGCCCAAACCATGAAGATAGTTTGATGACCCATTTTGTTGGATCATATTGCCACCAATAAATACCATTTCGGTAATCGTTCTCGAAGATATGGTGAAAATTATGGTAGCCCTCACCAAAAGTTAAGAATGCAAGAATCCCGTTATCTCTAGCTGTATTTTTATCCGTAAAAGGTTGGCTACCCCAGATATGAGCTAAAGAGTTGATAAAGAAAGTTGTATGGTGGTTTAGTACTAAACGTACAGCGCCAACGATGAGAAGCATGCCAATCACGTCGCCATGAATAATGCCTAAACCAATAGGAACACCAAAGTTCATGATTAGTGCGAGCGGTACATAATATTTATGCTGCCACATTAGAACTTTGTCTTTCTTCAAGTCACGGCAGTTAGCGTAATCATCTGTTGCTGCTGTCTTGTAGTTACGTAACATCCAACCAATGTGTGAATACCAAAACCCACGCTTTGCTGAATAAGGGTCTTTATCATTGTTATCAACATGCTTGTGATGAACTCGGTGATCAGAAGACCAATGCAATGCACTGTTCTGCAGAGCAAATGCGCCTCCTAAGGCAAATAGGAATCGTAAGCTTGAATGTGCTTCAAATGCTTTATGAGACCACAAACGGTGGTAACCCGTGGTGATGGAAAGGTTACAGAAGCTAAAGCATATCGCGAGCCATATCCAGTGCTCCATGCCGTAGCCATTAAAGTAGCCGTAGATAGGCGCAGCAACCACAGCAAGCAACATGCTGAAAGAGAAAATAAAAATGTTAAGCCAAATTAGCGGCGGCCTTTCCGTTGGTTGTGTTTGAGTAGGTTTCATACTAAATTCCATTGAGCTTACAACTGTTCGCTAGAATATCAGCGTACACGTGTAAGTCAATATTGAAATTGTAAACTGTGATTAGTATGTTTTGCTTCAAATACCTGTATAGTTAGTATTAAATGTAGAATGAAGCAATAAATGGAAGTAGTAAGGGCTAATAAATGGAAATTAGAGTAGCTGAATATAAAGATTACGAGCGAATTGCACAGTTACACGCAGACAGTTGGAAAAAGTATTACCGCGGTATTTTGGCTGATGAATACCTAGATAATGATGTATTGGATGATCGATCAGTCATTTGGCAAACACGTTTAATAAACCCACCTTTTAATCAACATGTACTGTTGTTAGAAGAGGGAGGTTTACTGATTGGCTTTGTATGCGCATTTGGAAATCACAGCTTTGAGCGTGGAACGTTTATTGATGCGTTGCATGTTGATAGTAACTTCCGTGGCAGAGGGGCTGGGAAACGCCTTTTAGCTGAATTAACAGATTGGCTACAACATTACTTTAATGATTCAGGTTTGTATTTAGAAGTGATGTCTGCGAATACGCAAGCGGTTGATTTTTACCAATCTATTGGCGGAAAAGAAGAGTTAGAACAAGTTTGGAATGCACCTTGTGGAAGCCAAGTAAATGAGAAAGTTTATTCATGGGCTTCACCGAGTGACTTAGCGGTTAAAACCAAGCAGGTTGAGTTTTCAGAATAAATTAAGTTGCTGAGCTAATACCAACTTACGGAATGGTAATTCACTAAACAGCAACTCATTAAATCACAGTACACAATGATAAAAAGCCCCGCGAAACTGAATAAGTTTGCGGGGCTTTATTATTTGAATCCGGAAAGAACTTAAAAAATTAACTTATCGTTTGTTCTTTAAGTAACGTTTACGACGTTCTTCTTTCTTCTTGATTTGTTGTTCAGCTTTTAGCGCAGCAGCTTTTTCAACTTCAACCAATTCATGAGTAATCATCTCTGGCAGTTCTAGCGTGACTTTGCCTAAAGTACCGTTGCGAAGCTCATGAAGTAGAATTTCAGAACATTTGTGAATATCTATATGACCACCAGCACGAAGTGCGCCACGTTTACGGCCAATAGCTTCCATTAATTCAATGTCAGATTCTGGGAGATCTTCAATTTGGTAGCGTTCTTGAAGTAGGTGAGGGTATTGTTTTGCTAAATACTCGACTGTGTAAAATGCTACTTCATCGTACTCCATTGCCGTGTCTTTAACCGCGCCTGTTGCAGCTAAACGGAAGCCACTGTGCGGGTTTTCCACTTTAGGCCAAAGGATTCCTGGAGTATCGGAAAGGATTACGCCGTTCTGCAAATTGATACGTTGTTGGCGACGAGTTACCGCAGGTTGGTTACCAGTTACCGCAATCGTACGTCCAGCCAAACAGTTGATGATGGTCGATTTACCCACGTTAGGGATCCCCATAATCATTGTGCGAATGTTCTTGCCCATCTGTTCACGGTGTGGTGCTAGCTTACGAACTAGCTCCATAACGTGGTTGACTTCGTCTTTGTTGCTTGTGGTAATCGCAATCGCTTTAACGCCTTGCTCTTTCTCAAAGTGTTCAATCCACATTTGTGTTAATTCAGGATCAGCAAGATCGCGCTTATTCAGCACCTTAACAACAGGCTTATCGGCTTTGATATCCGCAATCATCGGGTTTTCAGAACTAAACGGAATACGCGCATCTAGTACTTCAATGATGACATCAATTTTTGGGATAACTTCTTCGATTTCTTTACGGGCTTTGTGCATGTGGCCCGGAAACCATTGAATAGACATAGAGATAAACCTTGATAAACATATTTGCTGCACATTGTAAGGCTTCAATAGAAGCTGTAAAGGCATATATCTTCGAGAGCTTCACTTTAGGGCAGAATGTTTAAAGCAGTGCAGGTGTTTGTTTATGCACCTGCACTTGTTGCTATGGGCAATTCTCAGCATTAGCTCAATGATTATAAAGATACAGAACTCAAATAAGCAGCAATATCGACCACAGCAGCATTCATGGGTGCCAGTGATAGCGATATTCTTTATTGTGATTACTTCAGAGAGTGCAGGTTCATTGATGTCTCAAATCTATGATAATTTTCAGGCGTTCAAGACGGCATCATCGAGTTAATTGGGTATAAACTCAACTTGATGGGGGGGAACTTAAGAGATGGTATTGGGCTTATTATCCTAAAGTTTGTTGCTAGACAATGCCATTATTTCCTGTTGATCCGACTTACTGCTAGGCTAACTGACTTCGATAGTTAATGAATCTCTTAGTGAGCCTAATGACCATGTACAACAGGGTAAATGCTGTCAGTATACCAGTCAAAATTCAGGTCAATTGTTGTAACGTTTCCATATGACACACCAATTTACCATACCTTTAGCACCTTGAAGCATAATGGGTGCCTGATGCCCAATAGCTCCCCCTATAGTATTAAATCAAAACACATACTTTCTAAGAGTACGTTTATCAATTTGTAATTCTTGTAGTGATTGAATTGTTCCGTCCAGTGATGTTTGTTGTATTTTAATGAGAATAATATTCATTTAATATTTCGCTAATTTTTATGAACCAAGCGATAGAGATTTATCTAATGAATAACTTCACAGTAGTAGGAGCCGCAATTGCTGGGCTCTTGGGTACTTTACCTGCTATTGCAATCGAAAATGTTGATGAGACGATGATTGTGCAGGCAGCCCGAGTAGATAAAGATATTAAAGATATTCCACAGAGTATGGATTTTTTGACGTCGGAAGATATGGAGACGCAGCGATATCGGACGGTTGCTGATGCTATAAAGTCGATTCCTAACATGTCGATGTCTGATATCGCCGGGGACTACAATTATGTTCAAGTACGCGGATTACCAAGAAATTTAGAGCAAGCCAATGTACCTATTTACGTTGATGGAGTGCCACAAACTAGCTTATATGGTCTGAACTTATCACTGGTCGATGTGGAGTCAATAGAGTTCCTAAGAGGACCTCAAGGAAACATATATGGTAGTAATGCCCGAGACGGTATTATCGTTATTACGACTAAAAAACCAGATAATGAACCTACTACTCGAGTAAAGCTTGGCGTTGCTAATTATAATGAAAAGAGCGCTCAGGTTTTGGCATCGAGTGCACTCATTGAAGATCAACTTAGTGCGAAAATCGCAGTGAATCATCTAGAACGCGATGGCTTTGTCAAAAACACCCATTTAGGGAAGTCGGTGGATGACAAAAAACAAAATAATATCGCGATAAGCTTATATTGGACTCCAAGCGAAGATTGGTCCGCAACCTTGTATATGGATTACGGTGAAATTGATGGTGGCGCTTACCCATATGTGCCTGAGTCTTCAAAACTAAACCGCGGGGATGATCTTAAGACAGCGTTTGATGTTGAAGGTGTATTTGACCAAACATCAAAAGGGATGGCGTTAAATGTAGACTGGAATCTTACCCCTGAGTGGACGCTAAGTTCTGTTTCTGGGTATCGAAAGATTGATACGTTCGGTCGCTTTGACGCTGATTTAGCCGTTACAGCTGATGCAGCTTCAACCTTGGTTGACACTTGGATAAGAGAAAAAGATTACTTTCAAGAGGTGAGACTTGCCTCGACACCTAATGAACTGCCTATCGATTGGATTGTTGGCGCTGCATATTACAAAGTAACAGAAGACAACAATAATCAAGCGGCAATGAAAGTGTCTAATATGGCATTGACAAAAACGGCAGGTGATTTTGAACGAGATACTTATACTGCTTACGTTGATGCGATTTGGCGTTTTACACCTACATGGTCATTAAACTTAGGTGCTCGTTATACAAAAGAGAATTATGAGATAGATTCCTCTTTCTACAATATGTTTCTAAATCCAGCTCAAACTCAAGATGATTACAAAACGGATTACTCTGAGTTCATGCCAAAAGTTGCGGTATCAAAAGATTTTGGACGGGATCACACGATCTATGCAAGCTACGGGGAAGGGCTTTTAAGTGGTGGTGGTAGTTGGATGGCTGAAGAAACCACTGCTGCTGGAGAGCGTTTGGGTTACGGAAAAACATACGCTCCGGAAACAAGCAAAGTCGTCGAAGTGGGTTATAAAAGTTATTGGCTTGATCGCACAGTAATGACCAATATAAACCTATTTGATGCCCGAGTGGAAAACTTCCAATACGCGTACCCTGATGCTGGTGGCAATACACGCATCGCAAGCATACAAGAAGTGCGTTCTCAAGGTATTGAAGGCTCTATTTCAGCCTTGTTAACGGATGCTTGGCAAGCGGCACTAAGATTTGGCTTTAATGACGCTAAGATTACCCAAGTGGATGGTTACACTGGCGCAAGTATGGCCGAAGGCAATCGAGTGCCGTATGCCCCTGAACATAATGTCCATTTTGAAACGACATATTTTGCTGATATTAACGATGATTGGAGTTTTACACCTTCTATGAGTATGGGGTACTTCGGAGAAGTGGCTCAAGATGGACGAGGTGAGAAGTTCCAGAAACCTTACTTGGTCGTGAATGCCAACCTTGATTTTTCATATCGAGATGATTATTCAATCCGACTGTGGGGGGCGAATTTAACCGATGAGCGCTATCAAACTTACTCTGTGAAATGGGGTAGTAGTAACTACAGTACCTATGGAGAGCCGTTAAGGTTTGGAGTGGATTTAGAAGCAAAATTCTAACCAAGTAAATTAATGAGTGTGCATACGCTTACTTGATTTCAGGCAGCATGTCATGTGCTGCCTTTCTCGTGTTAAAAAGGAATTATTATGCAGCAAGCCGATTCGCATCCCCTAAAATGGTTATTCAACCAATGTAAAGCTCAACAATGGATGCTTTGGTTGGCGATTCTATTTTCGTTGACCGCAGCTGTCCTTGCCCTCGGACCTTATTATGTTGTCTATTTAATTGTTGATAAATTGATAGCGGGCGTAGGATGGGACCAACTTTGGTCGTTATCGATTATTGCGCTTTCTATCATGGTTGCACGTTACTTATCTTTATTGATGTCAGTGTACTTGTCTCACCACTGTGCTTTTCATATTCAATATAATATTAGGCGCTCGGCAATAAGTCGTCTTTCAAAAACAAGACTCGGTTTTTTTAGTCAAAAAAATAGCGGAGAGTTGAAAAAGAATCTGACGGAAGATATTGACCGTATCGAGGTATTCATTGCACATCAACTCCCTGATTTGGTGTCTTCTTTTATTATTCCGTTGGCGACGTTCATTTTGTTAATGGTGATTGACGCCAGAATGGCGCTAATAGCATTAGTACCTATTCCCCTCGCTATCCTATGTCAGGCAGTGTTGTTTAAAGACTATAAATCGAAGGCTGAGCAATATCATGAGTCCGTCGAAAAACTAAACAGTTCTGTGACAGAGTTTATTAGAGCCATGCCCGTTGTTCGTTTATTTGGTATTGGTGAGCGTTCTTACAATCAGCTAGATAATGACATACAGAACCATAAGAAATACATCGAATCATGGACCAAAAGCGCGGGTTGGCCTTTCGCTTTATTCAAAATCGTTTTGAGTTCTGGACTTGTCTTTCTCGTGCCTTCCGGCTTGTATTTTTGGTTTCAGGGTTCGCTGAGTGTTTCAAGCTTTTTGCTGTGCATTCTGCTCGGTGTAGGTATGTTAGAGCCGCTGTTTAATCTCACGTTATTGAGTACGTATCTTGGGCAAGTGTTTGAAGGTGTGGCGCGTTTAATCAAAATAGTAAATCTGCCTGAATTGGAGGGCATCGCGAGTCAACCCGAAATACGTCACCATGACATAGAATTTAACAGTGTCGACTTTTGTTATGAAGAGCAGCAACGAAAGGCGATCAGTAATGTGAGTTTCACGTTACCTTCAGGGAGTCTTACTGCCATCGTTGGTCCTTCTGGGGCGGGGAAAACCACCTTGGCTTCTCTGTTAGCGGGTTTCTGGCCTTTGACTGGTGGCGATATTTTGATTGGCGGACTCCCATTATCAAAGATGTCTGAAGCGAAGCGTATGGATACCATGGCTATGGTTTACCAAGACTCCTTTGTATTTACTCATTCTGTATCTAGTAACCTTTCCATGGGTAAACATTATTCAATGGAGGCCATTGTTGCCGCGGCAAAAGCGGCGAATGCTCATGATTTTATCTGCCAGCTTCCAAATGGGTATGACACTGTGATTGGCCAAGATACACGACTCAGTGGTGGTCAAAAGCAAAGGTTATCGATTGCTCGTGCGATATTGAAAGATGCGCCAATCATCATTTTGGATGAGCCGACCTCTCATTCCGACGCCACCAATCAAAAGCTTATTCAAAACGCCTTGAACAAACTGATTGTAGGTAAAACAGTGATCATCATTGCTCACCGTCTTGTCACGATTCAGAGGGCGGATCAGATACTCGTTATGGATGATGGGAAGCTTATTGAGCAAGGGACACATGGTCAATTGATCGAACTTGATGGCTTGTATGGCTCAATGTGGCATAAGAGTCAAAATGCGCAAAAGTGGTCAATGACTAATAAAGCAAAGAATGAGGAGATGGATTGTGCTTAATCAAATAATGCGTTTATCTGGTTGCTCGATGGCAACGATTGGGAAAAATATAGCCGTCGCGATAGCAGATGCGGTCACTATGATTGTGCCAAATTTTTGTGTGTTCTTTATTCTTGCCGAAATGTTGGATCCAACGCCATCTAAAAATCACCTTATTTTTTACTGTTTTCTCATTGTGGGTTGCTTGTTTGCTCGATTGATTGCAGTGAAATTGACTTTCACTACACACAGTGAATTTAGTAGCCGTTCGGGTTATGAAATGCGGAAAGATATGATGAAAAAACTCACCCGCATTCCTTTAGGTTCATTACTCTCTATGGATTTAGGAACCCTTAATAATACGTTATTAAAAGACGTTGAATTTACAGAGCATACATTATCACACGTTTTTAGCTATGTGCTTGGTATTGCCTGTGTGCTTGTTTTGTTAATGATGGGTCTATTCATGTTTGATTGGCGTTTGGCGTTGAGCATGCTTATTGGTTTTCCTGTCGCAATAGCCATGTTTGTGTTCTTGTCTCGTTTAAGTCAAGAGGGCAAAGGCAAACTGTTTCGAACCGCAGATAAATTGAGCAGTGCAATATTCGAGTACATTATGGGAATACGAGTACTTAGAGCGCACGGACAAGCTGATGGAGAGTTTCTAGAACTTGATGAAAAAATGAAAAGTGCGCGAGATGCTCACTTAAAATATGAAATGAGAGCCAGTTTGGCCCCAGCCACGTTCATTATTTTTTCTGAGGCAGGCTTTGCCAGTTTGATTATGTTTGGGCTTTATTCCATATGGACAGAAACGCTCTCTATTACTGTTTTTTTGTTGTTCTTACTTGTCTCAATGCAATTCTATCGTCCACTTACTCAACTCGCGATTTTACTGACTCAGTTTCAGTACTTTAAGGTGTCGATGTCTCGTATTGAAGGGGTATTGGAACAAGACGAACTGATCGAAGAGACTAAGACAGTACCGGAAAATATAGGGCATGAAGTGAGTTTCAGTAATGTACATTTTCGTTATAAAGATACACCGCTTTTCAATCGTATGAACATTACTTTTCCTGAGCGCTCGGTAACAGCGATAGTGGGGCCGTCGGGATCCGGAAAATCAACAATGATGAGTTTGATCGCTCGTTTTTGGGACACGGAGGAAGGCGCGATCACTATTGGAGGAAAAAACGTAAAAAGCATGAGTCAAACCGAGATTTCTGAACATATCAGTATGGTTTTTCAAGAGGTCTACCTATTCGACGATACTATCTATAACAACGTGGTGATGGGGCAGGAAGTTTCACCAACAAAATTAGAGCAGGTTTGTCGTCAAGCGCAATGCTGGGAGTTCATTCATCGTTTTTCTGATGGGTTACAAACGGTTGTCGGAGAGGGAGGAATGAGACTCTCCGGAGGTGAAAAACAACGAATCTCCATTGCAAGAGCACTGTTAAAAGATGCACCTATTGTGCTGCTTGATGAAGCGACTGCGGCGTTGGACGTGGGGAATGAGGCGCTGATACAACGCGCTATTTCCTCTTTGGTCAAAGACAAAACAGTTATACTGGTTGCGCATAATTTATTGAATGTGATCCATGCCGATCAGATTGTTGTCTTGGAGAATGGCGAGATAGGAGCGGTTGGAAACCATGATCAGTTGATAAAATCATCAGATGCATATCAAACATTGTGGAATGACCAGTTGGAGTCACAAGGATGGAAAGCTTAATGTTCTGTTTAATTTGATTTATTCAGGTCTGTGTAAACCTCAATGTAATTGATAATAATTATCATTTATTGTACTTTAAAGGGCTACTCAATAGAGAATAAAAGCTAAGAGATGTAATCATGACCTATGTAAAAAGTAACGTTCAGTCTGCTTTTAAAATGTGTGAAGGATTTGAAAGGGGCGGCGAAAATCGACTCGCGGATTACGCAACAACAAAAGTCGAGCTCGATGAAAGTGTATGTTTAGGTCATGGTTACATTGTTGAATTAGCTCCTGGCCTAAATATCACCTACAGCGATGTTACTTTTAATAGCCCTACTAGCTTTAAAGAGGTTGCGCAGGACTACTTTGGAGCATGCCTCGCAATTGAAGGAGAGGTTGAGGTATTAGTATCAGGTGAGAAAGAATCGATAATCATAGATAAAGATAAGGCGCTGTTTTTTGTTTGTCACGAAGGGGAATTGGAGTTTCGTTACGATACATCTCGAGTGAAGTTTATAAACTTCTGTGTTCCCAAGGCAATGATGGAGTCGTTATTTGAAGATGGTTCGGGTGCGCATTTTGAAATTAATCGATTTGAGTCTGTTCAAGTGACTTCTGACATCGTAAAAAACGTAGAAGAAATCTTTCGTTCTAAATTAGGAAAAACCGCTAATATTCTTTATTTGCAAGGTAAAGTGCTGGAACTGCTTGCCCTTATCTATCACAACATGCACCGAGAGGTAAATATATGTTGTGGAATGACGCCGCGAGATATGGATTGCATTCAGCTAGCGGCTCGAATTATGGAAGAGCGTATGGAATTTCCTCCGTCATTAATCGAGTTGTCTCGCCAAGTTGGCATTAACGATAACAAGCTTAAGAAAAACTTTAAGATGGTCTTTGGCGAAACAGTTTATGGATTTTTGTCTAATAAACGCATGGCTAAGGCTGGAGAGCTCCTAGCGGTTGGGGAGCTTTCAGTTCAGGAAGTGGCGAATAGTGTTGGGTTTAAACATGTCGGCCACTTTTCGAAAAAATTCAAAGAACAGTATATGTGCAGCCCGAAACATTACCGACGAAAATCGATTCACGTAGGTCCTTCCCTAAATTAATAACCAATAGATTGGTGAATTAAGTTATAACTTAGGGCTATTTTTATCGCATTAACTGTGAGGTGAATGTGTTTCTTAACTCTAGCCCTGAATAAATTCTTGAGCTTAGACCTCAAAATAAACTTAGTAAAATTAACGATAAACCCTCGCTTGTTTCATTCGAAACTTAGCTAAAATACTACCTTGAGTGACAAACCCTCTCCCCGCAATGAATAGTAATCATTATCAATTTAGGTGATGATTTTGATAGAAAGTTGATTATCAATAAACAATGAATATCAGCACAACAAACTTACTATCAGCAAAAATAGGCGAGGGCGCACATCTATGAGTTCGCAATGGAAATTGGATGATCCATTGAATCAATCCAAACTTAATCTCCACTTCCAAAAGTGGGTTCGTTTTATTATCCGTTTTCGCTATTGGGTTATTTTGGCGACCGTGTTACTTGTTGTCGGTCTCTTTACCCGATTAGAGACACTAGAGTTTGACAATAGCAACGAGAGCTTTCTACCGGTCAGCTCGTCACTCATTTCTGACATGGAGCGCTACAAAGCGACCTTCGGAAACGAAGACACCCTAGTTTTTGCTATGCCTATCTCTCAGGAAGACCCTGAGAAAACGATTTCGCAACTCAATCAATTGACTCGTGATCTAGAAACCTCTGTCCCTTACGTTCGTGCTGCTACAGGTATTAATAACCTTGAGAAAATGCGTTCAGTGAGGGAAGGGGCGATCGTTATCGATGCGTACTTGTCAGGTACAGAATCTAAGGAACAACTGTTAGCAAAAATCATTCAGTTGTCAAAAGATGAACTCTATCAAGGATTGTTTGTTTCAGGTGATGCTCGGTACTTAGGGGTGCTTGTTGAGCTATATGCCTATCCAGAAGGCGAAGTGGATCCACGTAAGAAGATCGCGCTAGCAGTCAATGATCTGCTAGAAAAAGACCACTACAAAAATCTTGGTATTGTGCCCGTTGGTGACCCAATATTTGACGCCGAAATGGAGCAGATCAGTAATGATGAAACAGGGACATTATGGTTAATAGCCTTGGTGCTTCAAATGTTGGTCATTGCCTATTTTACTCGATCAGTAAGATTGACTTGGGTGCCTATTTTAGTCATGACTTTGGCGAATGTGGCCGTATTTGGTCTGATTAGCTTTATCGGCTGGAAATTGACCTTTTTTGTCACCATCGTACCCAGCCTTATTATGTGCATCGGGATGGCCGATTGTATTCATATCGGTTGTGCTTACCAAGACGAGCTGGCTTCTGGAAAGTCGAAAAATGAAGCGCTTGTATCTGGTAGTACGAAAGTTGCCTTGCCTTGTTTCCTGACGACACTCACGACCGCGATTGGCTTTTTATCGTTTCAGGGCACCGAGATAATCCCTATTGGTCAACTTGGAGTGTATTGCGCCATTGGTGTGTTCGTCGCGTTAATCTTCAGTTATTGCTTAGTGCCATCACTGCTTTCGTTTGGTACCAAACCTATCTCAGCCATGAATCGTCATAAAACAGACTGGATTGATGTGAGCTTAGATAAACTGGCTGAAAGTGTGATTAAGTCTCCAAAAGCATGGGCTGTCGGCTTTTTAGTTTCGTCATTGGCGATGTCTGCTGGCATCTTTTTCGTGAGTTTAGACACCAGTCCGATAGAAAACTTGTCGACCAGAACAGAATTGCGCCAAAAGGCGGACTTCATTGATCAGAACATGGGTGGGGCGATGACACTAGATATCGTCTTGAGTAGCAATAACAACACGTCTATTTTGACGGTAGATACATTAAACCGCGTTGAGCAGCTAGTCGCGGAACTGAAAAAGAACCAACATGTGGTCACTGCACGTTCCATCGTCGACATAGTGAAAGAGTTGAACCAAGTTTTGCTACCCGAGCAAGGACCGGTGCTTCCTACTGAACAAGGCACTTTGTCTGATTTCCTTTTCCTCTATGAAATGGGCGGGGGAGAATTATTGGATCAATTTGTCAGCTTCGATTCCAAACAAATACGTATTGCGGTACGCACGCGAGCGGTGTCCACTGATCAAAGTTACGACATTATTAAACAGGTAGAGTTGCACGTTGAAAACACGTTCGATAGCCACATTGATGCCTCGGTAACAGGTTCTATCGTGCATATTAAAGAAACCTCTGATTACCTTTCTAAGGGCCAACTCCATAGTTTCTTTTGGGCATTTATCGCTATTTCTCTTGTTTTAATGGTGGTGCTTAAATCGTGGTCATTAGGTGTGCTTTCTTTATTACCTAACGGATTGCCCATTCTGGTGTCTGTGGGGCTCATGGGGTGGTTAGATATGCCACTTAGCCAGTCATTAATTATCTTTTCTCCATTAATTCTTGGGGTTGCGGTTGATGACACGATTCATTTTCTTAGCCGATTCAAAGTGGCGTTTAATCAAGAAGGTAACTACGAGGATGCCATTCGTTACGCTGTCATCAAATCCGGACGTCCATTGGTCTTTACCACGACAATACTCAGCACAGGATTTTCTGTTCTTACCCTATCGGTACTCAATGAGAGCGTGATATTTGGTTACATGTCGGGGATGGCCTTCTCATGGGCACTGCTGGCTGATCTCATTTTGCTTCCGGCTCTGCTGCTGATCTTCAAGCCTTTGAAAGCGACACAAACGTTAAACACTGTCCAAGCGAATAGATAAAGGAAAAAAAAACATGCACTTAAAATTGATTGCTTTACTGCTTACCATGTTTGCGCCTCTGGCCGTTGCTGCGCCAAGCGGAGAGGAAGTGATGACTTGGTTGGATACCGCAGAGTCAAGCCGTGATGTCACGCAAGATATGGTCATGTTGATCAAGCGAGACGACCAAATGTTAAAACGCGTACTTAAGAGTGAGTCCATTCGAACTGAAGAGGGACGAAAATCTTTTATGGAGTTTTCGTTGCCTGCTGAAGTTCAGGGCACGCGTTACTTAACGTGGTCCTACGACGATCCTAAATTGGTCGATGACATGTGGCTATATCTGCAAAATGCCAATTTAACGCGAAGAATCTCAGGTTCAGCGAATAAAGGGACCTTTATGAGAAGTGATCTGATTAATGAAGATCTTCAAAGTCGTTCTGTGCAAGATGATGAGCATAGCCTCTTAAGAAAGGAAGCGTGTGGCGAAGTTCAGTGCTATGTCGTAGAAAGTGTGCCATATGACGCGAACAGTTCGTCTTATAAAAAGCGCATAACCTGGGTAAGAGAAGACATTCATTTGGTTCACAAAATGGAGCGCTATTCCAAGCAGGGGCAACTTCTGAAAACCACCTGGTATGGAGGGCACAAACAGTTTGGTGACTATTGGATGGCACAAAAAATGGTGACCAAGAGTGCCGTAAGTAACAGTGAAACCCTGATTCAATTCAATAATATTCAAGTGAATGTTGGACTGAGTGAAGCTGATTTTTCTCAAAGCAGGTTATAGTGAAAAAGATTTTACTTTTATCGGCAATGAGCATGTTTGTGCACGCGGAAGATCCTTTCGCTAGCTTTAATGACGTGCCTGCTGAGTCATGTGCTTCAAGCATAGGTTTGACTGGGTACGCCCAGTCATCCATGCAATACCTTTCACGTTCCAGTGAGTGGGGCAGCTTGAGGCAACGATTGTGGGTTGAACCTTATTACCGTCCTGAAAGTCAGAAGTTCGCGATTGAAAGTGCGTTCTCTATAGATTGGGACCCATCGGTGGGCGCAAGAGAGAAGGCGAAAGAGTGGGATGTTCAAATGCGCGAACTCTATGGTTCGATAATGCAGCAAAGTAGGACGATCACGATTGGCAAGCAAATGATGATTTGGGGCTCTGGGAGTGCGTTGTCTCAAGGCAACTATTTTAACCCAACTGACAGTTCTGATCCTCTGGCTTCGGGGCTCGCTATTAACTATCTTGCCACGTCCGCAATACGCTGGCGTGAATTTTCTGGTGATGATGTCTTTGATTTCATTGTCACGGCCGAGCCCAGTATTAAGCGGCTTGCCCAACAAGGTTCAATGTGGGATAGCTCACCACCAGCGTTAAGAAAGGCGTTTGAAAATGAACACCTAGATAACCCCATTGAATTAGGGTTTGGTTATCAAATCAATCGAGCTGGGTTTGATCTTTTTATGGGTGGAGCTTATGTCTATCAAGATGACCCTGCTATTGTTGAAAACGCTCAAGGAATAAGCCTTCAACGTAACAGAACCCCCAGTGCCTTTTTTCAATACAACGTGAATTATTGGGATGGTGTGGCACAATTTCAGGCTCGTTACGATCATAACCTACAGGTTGTGAATGACCGTAAAATAACTGAATCTGGTGAGCAATGGAGCCTATTAGGGGGCTGGATTGGTTATCTTAAAGAAATCAGTACTGAAATTGATTTCTTTCTGACCCAACCGACCAACGGAAAAGTTACCGCTCAGATCAGCCAGAATTACCATTATGAGTGGGGGCAAGGTATATGGGCTGGAGATGTTGGTGGCGTGTATAATTTCAGCGACGACTCTAGTCTGCTAGAAATCAAGCTTAGCTACAAGCCATCAGATACCTTGGAATACTCCCTAGGTTATAATGGCTTTTATGGCGATGAACAGAGTAACTACGGTGCGTTTAAAGCAAATACCATGGTTTCAGCGCATCTTAATGTCTACTTCTAGTATTAACCTTTAATTCGTGAACAAGGTTACCAATGTAAATTAATGCAGAATTAGAGCGCTTTAGATAACGCGCTATTCGACTATAAATATGAATATCAATATCAATATCAACAAAAGGTCTATGTGGATATTCAGTGGATAGTAGCAAGATAGAAGTTCTTGAAATCCCGTTGATGTGACATATGAAAAGCAATATTGATGGTCATAATTGCCGTAAATGAATAGCAGTTTTCATTCTATGAGGTTTCACCCATTCAAAGCGAATAACACGATAGTATGATCAATTAGCTCATATCCTCAAATATGCTCACTATCTGATACATAGCTTGGGTAAAGATGCATTTAAGACCGTTACAAGTAACAAAAAGCAATTCTCTTTATTTTCAATTTGGAGCGATAAAGAGACAGTCTGATAAGAAGTTCAATGTTTTAACGGCAGTGAAGAAGGTAGCTATTATTGCCACCTTCATAAGTTACTCACTCAAACATGCATTTTAAGTATTTTACTTGGAAGGGAGAGGCTGCTCTACATGATTTCAATGTCGAAAATTAAAGAGATACAGAACTTAAATAAGCGGCAATATCGACAATGTCTTCATCGCTTAGTGAAGCGACTACCGGTGCCATCATGACCGATTGGCTTGAAGCTCTAGTACCACCTTTAAAACCATGCAGTTGACGAACGGTGTAAATACCAAAATTGCCAGCGATTGCAGGTCCAATAGTAGAGCCTGATAAATCAGCACCATGGCAACTTGCACAAGGTATAGTTTTGCCATTACCTGTTTTCACTAACGCTTCACCGCGCTTAATACTGCCGATAGGTACGTAACTTATGAACTCTCCATAAGGTGCACGTTTGTGAATTTCGCCTTTATCTTGCGGAACTTCAATAATTCTATTTCTAATAGGTTCTTCCGCCTTATTAACCAAATCGATTTGACGCATTCTGGTTTCATCCACATACGTTTTTGGAACCTTAGCCACTTCTTTTACGGTAATGAAGGATGTTGGTGTGAGACTCGCAAACCATTTGGACACTTCTTGCATTTCTTCTTCTGTAAGTAGGGTAGCCATACGGTTCATGTGACCTGAATAATCCACGCGCTGACCAGAAGCAAATGCCTTAAGCTGTTGGACCATATAAGTTTCAGATAATCCTGCCAAAGTGGATGACTCTGGGTGGCCCTGGCCTGAAGCTAAGTGGCAAGAAGCACATGCCCAAACTTTAGGTTTTTTACCAAACTGTACAATGTTAGGCATTGGGTCATGTTTTTCAGGAAACCAATCTGGAGCACTGAATTTATTGTCAACTTCTACTTGTGAATATTGCAGGGAACTGCCTGCTAATGTTTGCTTTAGATTTGGATCGAAATTTGGTTTTTCGATTGCAACGCCTCGTGCTGGTGTTGACCATTCAGGCGCGCCTAAAATTGCATTGTCAGCAAGAGTTAACGTGCTGTAAGTCAGTGTCAAAGCGACTAAAATATGTTTGAAAATCATGCTCATTCTTATCAGTGTTATTATGTTTTATAAATTGTAAGTGAGCTAATGTAGATAAAATGTAAATCCAAGTTAACGAGTGGCTTTTAGACTATTAAAACGTAGGCATACAGCCCTCTCACTGGTAGAAGACTGTAATGGCTATGAAATATGAACTAAGAGTCTGTGCGATGCTAAGATTTTGCAATCATAAGCATTCCATCGCCTATAGGAAGAAGTGTTGATATCACTCGATCATCTCCGGCTACTTTATCGTTTAATAATCGTAGCGCTGAAATGTCGTTGTCATTACGCTCAGGTTTAGCAACGGTACCTTTCCAAAGTACATTATCAACTATGATGGTCCCGCCAGGCTTTAAAAGTTTGTAAGCCATTTCAAAATATGTGTCGTAGTTGATTTTGTCCGCATCAATAAAGGCGAGGTCAAATGATTCTGAATTTCCCATTTGAATTAGAGTCGATAACGTCTCAGTAGCTTCACCTAATAACAAAGATATTTTATCTTTCACTCTTGCCTTGTCCCAAAATTTCTGTGCAATAGCGGTCCATTCTTCACTGATGTCACAAGCAAAAATATGGGCGTCATCGGCGATTGATCTGGCTATTACGGTTGAGCTGTAACCTGTAAAAACACCGACTTCTAAAATCTTCTTTGGTTGAGTCAACGCAATCAATGTACGTAAAAATTGAGCTTGGTCACTTGAGATCATCATACGACGACCTGTTTTCAAATAGGTCTCTGATCTAAGGTTTTCTAATAACTCGTCATCTTGATTATTATGATCTGAGATATATTGATTTAAGGCGTCATTAAAATTTAGATATTTCATTCGTTTGTACCGTAGATTTCATGGAACAGCTTTTTCGCTGTTTTTGGTGTGTTGATTCCAAGGTTCGTGTGTGAAATTGGAATTGCTGTAATTCGCTTGTTTTTGCCTGCTGGTGTGACGGAAATTGCGGGTATGCTGAAAAACCTTTCTTCTGCTTTATTTCCAGATAAGGCTTTATCAACGGTAATGATGATGTCTGGGTTAATGATCACAATGGATTCAGGTGTCATTGGTTTATTGCCATCAAAACTCGCAGGGTTGATTACTCCAGCCATGTCCATTATGAAATCGACAGCGGTATGTTTACCTGCAATAACAAGTGAATCTTTGCCGTACAAAAATATGCCTGTTTGGTATGGTTTCGGTCTTTTATTTTTGAGATCGGCTAATTCATCCAACTCAGTATTGAGTTTTTGAATAAGAGCTTTTCCCTGTTGGGGTCTATCTAAGAAGTAAGATATTTCTTTTATCTGGAGTATTAGCTCCTCCATGTTGGTCGCTTGTTTTACGGTCAGGATCTTAGCGCCAGCACGCTGCAATTTGTAATTCAAAGTAGGATTTACGTATTTATCATCACTAATAAACACCGTTGGCTGAAGTGAAATAACGCCTTCAATGGAAAGGTGGCTAGGGTGCCCTAATGTTGCTATGGACTTTGCTTGCGGTGGGGATGTACTTGTTTTATCCGCTCCGATAATTTGATCACCAGCGCCTAAAGTAAATATGATTTCAGTGATATTACTCCCGGATGAAACAATACGCGTGTTAGTGCTTACACTTGCGCTTTTGTTCGCATTTACATTTTCATTTTCATTTGCATGAGCATGAGCATGAGCATGAGCATGAGCAAAAGGCAAAATCGTGCAAAAAAGTAATAAACCGATGATTTTTTTCATTTGTGTATACCGATAGGTTTGTGCCCCAAAAAGAGCACAAACGCATTAGTTAGAATTGATAGGATAAGTCGATGTTTAGGCTTCGACCTTCTTCGTAATACTCAGCTTTGCTTGCTTTGCTGTCGTTGGTAATGGCATAAGCTTCATCAAATAGATTCGTGACAGACATAGAAAGCACCATGTCTTCTAGGTTTGAAGGAATGTACTCTGCGTAAAGATCGACGGTTGTCCATGACGGTACGCTTTGACGTTCATCTTCTGGGATTGGAACAAGTTCACCGCCGCTTTCTGCTGCTGTCGGTACTCGGTGGCGTTCAAGAGCATGTGTGACGGTTCCTCCTAATAGCCATTCATTACTGATTTGGTTGTTGAGGCTAAAGGTAAATTTATCCGATGGCATGTCTGATAAATAAAGCCCTGTTTCTATGTCTTCACCAACGGTCATTGCGTATGAAGCTGACGCATCCCAATTGCCGTAGAAATACTGGGTTAACAGTTCACCACCACGTAAACGTATTTTGTCTCGGTTTACTTTTACGCCATCTTTGTAATTGGTGTCGGTATAATCTGTACCGATATAGTCTTTAATATCATTTTGGAAAACATTGACTTTGACTAGAAGACCATCGTTCGTTGCGAATGCAGAATCCTTCTCAAATGTGATTCCGACTTCTTTGTTCTGAGAGCGTTCAGATTTGAGGTTAGGGTTCGGTTTAAACCCACGTCCGGATGTGAAAAGTTGAGATATTTGTGGTGCGGTTAATGCTTCGTCATAAGCAATAAATAATGCAAGTTGATCGGTGAATTGTTGATTAACTCTTAACCCGGTTGACCACTGGTTCTCAGTTCTACCATCACGTAATAAAGCTTCACCTTCAAACTCAGCATTTTTAGATTCAACATAAAATTCATCATAGCGAAGGCTTGGAGTGATGGTTAACCCATTACCTATGGTCATTTGAGCATTTAACCATGTCGCCAGTAGATGAGATTGAGCAGAGGGCTCACTTTGAGCAGACTCATCAACCCAGCCACCATTTTCTAAAGTCCTAATTTTACCGGTGTGAGTTGTGAAGTGACCGGATAGACCGTAATGAAATAGAGTTTCTTCAAATAGTTGGTTTGATAAAGTGTTGTTTGTAAGAATAAACCCGTACGAATCATCGGTAATATCTTGGATATCTGAAGCGACAGTTTCCGTAATATCAGTGTATTCAACCGTGTAATTATCTACTTGGTTGATATATGCGTTTGCGTGAAAATCTAGCCAATCATTGTTAGAAGGATTATTACTATAGGCCAGTACCGCATTGGTATAGTCACGGGTATTAATCCCGTAATCTTGGCGAACTTGATTCCATTCAGAACTGTCTAAATAGACACTCAATTCGAGTCGTTGTGTATCCGTTAAGTCATAACCTGACTTGAATAAATAAGATTGATTTTCTCCCTCTGTTTTGTAATAGCGGTCTTCTCCATTAGGTGAATACCCACCGCCGATACTGTATGGTTCGCGTGTGCTATCTAACACTGAAAATAGCCAGTCAAACTTGTCGCTGGCGCCATAGAGTGACGCTGAAAGGTTGGTTTGCTCATTATTAGTACGGTAGCCACTTCTCACCATTCCGCCAAATGATTGATCATTTTTTAAAAGATCGAGTGCTGATAGAAATTCTAATTTTATTGCCCCAGCCGCTGCACCTGATGATGTGCCATTCGTTACGGTTGCACTTTTCAGAAAGCTAGGAGCAATTGCCCAACTTCCTTTTTTAGAGTGAGAATAGCTTTGTCTTGCTCCATCAATTGAGACATTGGCATGGTGTTGATCTAATCCACGAATAGATAAACTTTTAACAGAAGATGTAGGTCCCCCTGTGACTTCAATATTGGGAGAATTTTTGAAAACATCGGTAGTGAATTGAGCATTACTGCTGCGAATTTGATCGTCACCAATAATGCTGATTGATTGAGTGGTATCAGATTCATCCATGATCCTAGAACCAAGAACGGTGATTTTCTCTAGATAAAGTATTGGGCTATTTGTTTCTGCAAAAGCCGTTCCTGTTGCTAATGCGGAAGTGATTGCGAGCGAAATGTAACTAATTTTCATAGTGGACCTTAATGCTAATGGTTATCATTTCGGTCGATGCTAATTTTCGAAGTGTGGRAAAAATGTCTAAATTAATAATAAATTTATAAATTATGGGAATTGGAAGCCTTTGGGTATGGTCTGAGCTCATATAAAATCATCGTGAGTGGAGCGATTATCTCTAAACTATCACGTATGTTTTGATGCTTTGAATTAACAGTATTGCTGAGTAGCTATTACAATTATTTGCAAAGGAATAATAGCTAGAAGGTTAGGTAAAGTATGTTGAGTTGGTTCAGGGCTTTACTCGGAGGATTACTGTATGTGTCCTTAACAATCACAGCTGTGCATGCGCAATGGTTAGACGACCTTTACGGCGGTAATATTCTCAACGCTGAGAAAGCAATTATCGCAGGCGCTGATGTCAATGACTATGACCCCACCTTTGAAACCTTCCCCATTTTTGTCGCACTATATTCAGAACGAATTGACTCTATAGAAATGCTTCACCACCACGGGGCAAACCTAGAGCAAGAAGACGAATATGGTCGAACGGCGATGTTCGCAGCATTAGAAAAAGGAGACTTGTTAGCCGCTCAAATGCTACATAATTTGGGCGCATCCATTACCCTTAGAGAATCCAATGGAGTGACTGCCTTTCATTATGGAGTGCTTTCAGGTCGAGCAGATATTGTTGAATGGGTAATGTCTGAAGGTGTTGATGTTAACCAAGCTGCCAATGACAATTGGAACGTAATTGATAGCATTTTCATGCTGGAAATGGAGGAGGTTGATCCGCAAATAGGGGAACTCATCCATAGGGCGGGGCTATCTTCTAAAACTCGTTCAGAAGAAGGGTATTCACTTTTAGATTGGGCAATTTCTTATGAGCATGACGAACTCGCTTTAAAATTACTCGTGCAAGGCTATACACCTTATGAAGTGATTGAAGGTACCTCATTAGTTGATTGGGCAGTGGACAGTTCCCCAGCGGTTGCGAATGCAATCCTCCAACTCTTGATTGATGATGCATCAGGCAAACAGCCATATCATGATTTAAATTACACGCGTTATCAGCAATTAAGATACAGTGCGAGGCTCAATAATATTGACGTTTTCAACGATCAGTTTGACCCTCTACTTATTAATGAAGTTGACGCCTTTGGCAATTCGCTGCTTCAGATTGCAACGTCATATCAATCAAAAGAAATTCTCGGAATTTTAATCAACAGCGGAGCTAATCTAAATATTGAATCCGAGCAGTTAGACTCTAGCATCAACCTTGCATTTTACGGTTCTCAACCTTTTGCTGAATTCTTCACAGAGCAGTGTATTGCTAATGATCGTAGCGATGAATATATACATTTGGCGAGAAATGCCATCGCATTCAATTTCCCCAATATTTTTTATGAATTACTTCCCCTAATTAAGCCAGAAGAGCTACGTGAACTCGATCTCGACATGTTCTCATACGAAGAAGATATGCTAGCCATTTGGGTTGAAAGTGCATTGGTTCATAAAAATGCCCAGCAAGGTATTCGCTTACTTCGTCAATATTTACCAAACCTTGAACAAGACAATTTATTTATTGAAGCGTTTAAGAAAACGGACGTTTCAACATTAAATTCGCTAGAACACAATGAATACCTAGCCCGATTATTGGCAATGGATGTTGATTCACTATCAGAAAGTAATCAGGGTTCTTACCAACAAAATATCGCATTTCTGACTGAAAATATTGAACAGAAATTAAGTGTAGAAGAGATTAATAGGTTGGTAGAAAACCTTCTTTATGGTGGTCATTATTCAACGGCTATAGATTTACTTAAGGTGCACCAACCACAAAATCCAACTTATTGGTTACTTAGTTTATTTGAGAATAAACCGGAAGATGGAAAACAACATTTATATGATGAAATAGCAAATCAGTTAGTGACCTATGGGGCGAAATTAATAACAGAAGTAACTGATGAATCCAGCCCATTGGTATTAGGTTTTGGACATGTTTCTGATGTGATTTGGGAGGGATGGCTTAGCCAGGTTGACCTCACCAAGTTGACAGAAAGTGACAGTGCTTCATTGATACGTACGGCAATAGAGAAAAGTAACACAGTAATCGCCAAGCTTATTGAACAAAAACAGTTGGTATATCAACCGAGTTGGAATGAGCTACTTTGGCGTGCGATTGATAAAAAACAATACCCGCTAGCATTCAGTCTTTGGAGCCAAGGTGCTTATAGTGAATCTTGGGACAGCTTCGGTACCCCGCTTATAAGCAAATTATATTTAAGCTCTAATGACTTTGCTTTCGAGCGTTGGGTGGCAGCAAGCCCTGTCGATATCGAGGTGCTTGCTTTTGTTCCAGATCATCAGGAAAAAACGCTGCTTAGCTATGTGCTGAAAAATAATGATAGCGAGTCATATCAAGTGCTTGTCGACAATGGATTGCAGATGTCTGTCGAGGTTGTTGGAGAAATTGCACAATATTCATCAGCTAAAATGGTGTTGGAACACCTGCCAAAATTGTCCACGAGTGAACAGCAATTCTTGCTACAGAAAACCATAACTGCCAATAATTTTGAATTGGTTAATGCGTTATTGGAGTACGGAGTCGACCCGCATAAAAAAAATGAAAGCCGTCGTAACTCGTTTGATTTAGCGATTGATCAAGCTAATCCACAGATCATGGCGTTGTTAGATGGTTACTACCAAGTACCAGACGCTAAGTCGACTTCAGGGGAGTTGTTTGATGCCCCCCATGTCCGATACTGGTCATGGTTAAATAATTTTGGTGATTACCAAACGCTTATTTCAAGTGTTGAGCGAAATGTACTATCAGGGAACCCTCACCCCTTCGCTCGACATATTTGGTTAACTGTCCACGATAATCAGCGGGTTTTACCTAGCTCTTTCGATGATGTAGACGCGGGCTTAGTTAATGCTATGGGGGTGGGTTTTAAAGCTGAATTCTTAGCCACTGAAGGGAAGTGGACAGAGGCGATTGCCGAATATGAAAACGTCACTCTCACCGAACAAGACTTGTGGTTGGTGAACCGAATCTCAGGTCACTATATCGATCATGGTGTTTTAGAGAAAGCGTGGGATTCATTAGAACAGGGAATAAAAATTAGCCCGAACTTCTGGCAGCTGAATTGGCGTTATTTTGACGGCGATTGGGTGAATAATGAAGCATTCAGAACTCGTCTAAAAACACTGATTTCAGACATTAGATTGGAAGGTTCTATCGCTGTTGATATGGGTGAAAGAATCCTAGCAGACAGAGCTATCGACGACGTAAACTTACGAGAAATGAAGCATAAGTGGCTAGATAAAACTTATGACTCTCGCTTAGCTACCTCTTTAAGCTACTTCTATTCAGGACGTGATTTTCAAGAGCGTTCATTGTCCTTACTTCAACAAGCGGTATCGAGTTACCCGTTTTATTCAAATGTATCGAAAATGCATAAGAACCTAGCCACACTCGGGCGTCATGAACAACTCGCCGCTAGCGCATTACTTCGTGCTCGATGGTATAGCCAATTATTGGATACTTGGGCGGATAAACAACAACGTTATACTGCTTCAGCTTATCGCCAGAGCGGAGATAAAGGCCGCGCATACGACATATTTTCCTCTATCGAAAACCCTGATTCTGTTTTACTGGCGCTCAATCGCGCGGCGCTTTATATGACAGACAAGCATTACGCTAAAGTTGTCCGTACGCTTGAGCCATTTTTGACGTCTGGTGAGTTAGGAGAATATGAATGGAGGATCTATATTCAGAGCTTGTCCTATATAGGTGAAACCGCTTTAGCGATAGATGCCTTCAAGAATGCATTGTCGTTTATTTCTTATCCAGAAGCTCGTTTATATCTCGAAGGAATCAAGCAATACCACAAAGCTAATATGCCCAAACAAGCCAGTGAATTGCTTGAATTGGCACTGAAATCTCACCCAACAAATGTATCACTTAATCAGGAATACGCTAAGCAACTGATTAAAGAGCATCAAGCTGACAAAGCCGTAGAGCTTCTCAATAAGATCAGTGATGTATACCCAGAAGATAAATCCCTCTTAAGTGCTTTGTTTAGCGCCTTGGTGGCTCAAGATACTGAGTTGTCAGCGAAGCGACATTTCTTTGAGAGAGCAATGCAACAAACTTGGAATGACACCTTGCTTGATTTGGTTGCTGATAAATCAAGTGATGCATCTAAAGTTTGGCTAGCTTTGCTTGAGTCAGATCCTACCAACTTTAATGCAACGTTACAGATGCTAGAAATTGAAGCGTTAAAAAATGATTTTGATGCTGCATTGAACTGGTTAAATAAAGCCGCCCTCATTATTAATTCTGCCTCTGAGAAAAATGATTGGGTATGGAATAAAACTTGGCTAGTGAACCGTCAAAATAAGCGTTTTAAATTGCCTAAAGAGGATTTGCAAAAACACCTGAAAGATTGGGAAAGCTATAAAGATAACTTCGGATATTTAGTGACTTACCATCGAAATGCGGCTGAGATTTATTTTGCGATGGATGATTTCGAAAATGCAGGTAAGCATATCAAGCTCTATAGTGAACTGTACCCTGACAGCACCAATGTATATACCATATTGGTTCAGAACTACCACAACCACTTACCTAACTCTTCTGTTTATGGGTATGGCTACCAAATGGTAAAGCGAGATCCTTATAGCGGAGGGAAGATAAATACTTTTGCAAGGAATGCGCTTTATTGGGGGCAAGGGACGGATGCGATAGCACTTAAGTTTTTGAACGATGCAAGAAGTCGTGGCGTAAAAGTAAGCAAGAAGCTAGAACAAAAAGCATTGAGTGATTTAGGTGACCATTTAGCAGGATTTCTAAGTTACCGATTCGACAGAGGTATTTCGTCTTCTTTGCGATATGTTGGCTGGTTTGATTCGATGCGCGAAGAAGCGTTATCTGGTGAAGGTAATATTGTTCGACAACGAAATTATAACGGCTTAGCTGAAGTAGAAATCGTTTTGCCAAATGGTGAAGTTTACCTGCAACGCGATGATCCAAAAATTGGCAAACCAGTCTACATGAGCAAGGGCGCCTCTTACCTAGAAATTGCTTACGATGAGCGAGGAAACCTCACGCTGATTACGAGTGCTAATGGCAATTCAGTTGAATTGATATACGACCTAAATGACAATATCTCCTTAATGATCACTCCAGAAGTTGAGATGTCATTTCAATACAATGCGAATAATAAACCGATTGAAATCGCGACGAAGGGACTTGGTTCTTTAATTGTTGAATACGACAGTGCTGGTGACATTACACGCACCTACAGCGAAGAAGGGCACAAACTTGCACTGCGAATTACACAAAGTTTTCAAGCGATGATGTCACTTGTTCAAAGTACTCAAACAGCGCAAAGAGAATACCGATTACCTGAGATCAATAGACAAGATGATCGAATTGAAAAACTCGAATTTGATTATCGTAATGCATTCTATTCTGACGCACCCGAATCAACGCAAGCTATTTTCAATAGTGGGCTAGCCTTGGCGACTCATTTGTCAGAAAACCTGCCCCACAACAGTTCGTATGCTTCAGAACTTCTGGAGATAAGTTACGAGACTTTTGAAAATTACCAAGCGGATGATAAATGGAGTGAATCCGTTGCTCAATTCGTTAGGTTTTGGTTTGAAACTCAAAGTAAAACTCGCCCTTTAGGTTTATTTGAAGAAGAACTAGCCACTGTGCAGAGTATGCGTGTGTGGTTAAACCGCCATAGTAATAACAGTGCAATTAAAGCGATAAGTGATTCAATTAGCCATATTGCCTTTAGAGAAATTCAAGAGCAGAGCTGGAGACAAAATAGCATTCTTTCAAATACTGGTTATTGGTACAGAACCTCGTTGCCTGACATTGAAGGATTAGAACTAGATTCTTCTGAAATTACGTCCATGTTAGTGCTTAAAAATGGTGATGTATTAGTAGGTACGCGAGATGGGCTCATTCTCAAACGCGACAACTTTTGGAGTTGGTTTAACTATGATGGCGTAAGTCGGCAGCTTATTAGAAGTGGTGACAAGCCGGATTCTGCAATGCGTATGAATGTAGAGAATATCGTGCAGCCGAATAGTGGGTATATTTACATTGCAACTCAAGGCGGGTTATTTGTTAGCGACAGTGAAGATAAGGTCGTTCGCTGGAATGGTATTGAAGATGACCTGACTTCTGAATTCATTGCTCATGTTGAAAATGATGACAATCAAATATGGGTAGCAATTGATAATAAAATACTTCAGTTGTATGAATCAAAACGCTCGGCATCTATTGTGTTGGAACTCGACTTTACTATCGATGAATTCAAACGTCTTGATGATGAGCATTGGCTCGTGCTTTCAGGGGAGAATCTACACTTAGTAGCAGAAAGTGACCAACCAAGACTGATAACGGCGGGCGTAGAATTTTATTTGTGGCGAACCGATGAAAGTACATTGTGGTGGTGGGATGGAAAAGTTCTCCAATCTCGTGAGTATTATGCAGGTGAGCTTGATAACGTAAACATAATTGCAGACACAAGCACTTTACCCATGAGCCAGCGTGTTATTGGATTTACCGAATTAAATGTTCCTGAATTAGGGCGTTCACCGGTCGTATTAACGGATAAAGGACTTGGGGTTTGGCATAAGCAACGTTTTCATTTGATTGAACTGCCATATGAGGAATTACGTGGTGGGCTGAGTGTCGGACCGATTGCGGCTGCTAGTAATTCAGCTGGAGACTGGACTTTGCTTACTCAAGAAGGTGTTTATGATTTTGCACTAAGCCGCAGTAGCCGCTTTGATAGCTTAGGTAAAACAACCGACTTGAGATACATCGAAGAATTTGGGATGACATTTGCCGCCACAGGCAGAGAGATCTATGCCTTCTTCGAAGAGGAAGAAAGTATTGAGCCTATAAGATTCAGTGGTGTCAACGCGAGAGTGCTTCGTCAAACGTCATCAGGTGATTTGATTACTCACGATGGTCGAACGGTGGTTAAGATTGAAGTCGGCTCTTCAGATACCATTGAATTATTTGATGCAACTAGTGAACATGAAAACCGAAAAATTGAAGACATATTTGTAGATACGGATGATTCAATTTGGGTCGTTGCAGGCGCCGACTTATTCCATTGGAATGAAGGAGAGCTTGAACATTTCAATTACTACATTGACCCTAAACGTTTCCCTTCTCGCAGTAACATGCTGGTTAAAGTATTTAGGGATTTACAAGGAGACTTGTATGTTGTGGCTTCAGATGAAGGGCATTTGGATCACCAAGGCGTTTACTTAGACGGTGGGCTATTAAAGCTAGGGGAATTTGGCTTTGAACGAGTAAAAACAAGTGAGAAGCCTAATTGGTTTACGTTGGGTTATACACCAATATCTAATGATAAAGCGATTGTTTCAACGGGAAGAAGTTTTTTACTTGATAACAAAGGCAAATGGCGTTCATTCGAGACGGCAGGAGATGTCAGTTACAAAGAGCTTCATGATCGTACACAGATGCTATTTCTTGGTCGACAAGGCGTAAAAATGGGCAGTGATGATGCTTGGCTATTCCCTTCTGCCGCAGGGGTGGTTATGTACCAAAAATCAGGATGGCTTTACCCAGATAGGCTCAATCAGCTCTTGATCGAAGATCAATCATTTGGTCAATATGGTGCTCGTGTTGTTCATGCGGTGAGTGTGGACGGGCAAGGTCGAGTCTTTGTGGCCACCGACCTCGGTGTAACCTTGTATAACGCTGGTGGATTAGCTTCATTGCTCAGTGACCATGATATGGGAACACAGGTTTTCTTAGCTTCTAATACCGACATTCAAAATGAAATCTCTTCTGTATTTTTAGATAACATCCCTAAAGATTCGGAGCAAGGAAAGCTGATCTTAAAGTACCACTCCGTAGAAGATGAAATTGAGTTGTTGGAGGTTGAGCTAGACAGCCAAACCGACAGAGAAAATTCGGTAATGACCGAGATCGGCAAGACAGAAAACCCCAATAACAAAACGGCTAAGCAGTTACAAAAAGAACTTAAGCGCAAAGAGCGGTCAAGACAAAGGCTACTTTCGAATTTAGAACGCGACCATACCGCTTTGTACCAGATGCTGCGTGTTGACCCACGTGAAATCAGTGCGCTGAATGATAAGCTTAATTCAGAACAATTACTGGTTCAGTTCATCCCAACGCCAGATAAATTACTGACTCAAGTGGTTTCTAAAGAGGGAGCTAATGTGTTCGAAATCGCTGTTAAACAGAGCGAACTAAATCGTCACATTTCGATAGTAAATTATGGGCTTCGTCAACAAGCGCTGACATTAAATGTAGAAGTCGAAAATGCACCATTTGAACAAGTTCGAGGGTTTATAAAGTCTGGTCCTACGGGGAGTAAAGGGGAAGTGATACAAAGCTTATCATGGCTTTACGATAAGCTGCTTCGTCCGATAGAAGGGCTGTTAGATGATAAACAAGAGATCTACATTACTCCTGCCGGTACACTGAATTATGTGCCGTTTTCTGCGCTTATTCGTTCAAATGAGCCTAGCCTTGAGTACGCAATTGAGCGTTACCCACTTGGTATATTGCCTTCTCTTTACCATTTTAATCTAATAGCTGATGGGGAAGAGTCTTTAAATGATATGGCATTGTTTGTGTCTGATCCTGATGGATCGTTACCGGGAGCAAGACATGAGGTACAAGCCATTGAAAGTATTTATTCCGATGAATCAATTGTGCTGGAAGGCGAAGATGCATCCATTGAGGAGCTTGAAAATTATGCATTTGATAGCCAAGTAATCCACTTTGCTACACATGGGATTTTAGACTCACAGGATCCGGCAGATAGCTTCTTGTTAATGGCTAATAATCAACGCCTCGGTGTTATTGATATATCGATGATGGATCTACAAGAAACCGACCTTGTTGTGTTGTCCGCTTGTGAATCGGGAATTGGGGTAAAAGGCTTAGAATATGCGTCTATGGCAAGAGCATTTGCCCACGCTAAAGTGCCTACGGTGGTGGCGAGTTATTGGCAAGTGAATGACGCCGCAACATCAGAGCTAATGCGCATTTTTTATAACGAACTTAAAACGCCTAATCAAAATAAATTTGTCGCGTTAGCTAAAGCGCAAAGAGCGATGATAGCTAAACAAGGAGATCTTGCAGATCCTGCCGCTTGGTCAAGTTTCGCTGTGTTTGGTAAGCCTTAACATATATTCGATAAGCCTTAAAATATAGATGAAACGACTGAGAACGTCGTTTCATCTATCGCTACAAGGTAATGGCTGGTCAATTATTGTTCGGAAGTGTGATGCTTCACTCACTGAATTATTCAAAGTGTTTCATTATTAAGTAGACATCATCGAGGTTACATCTCGGTTTTGATTCTTTATTGAAGTACCTATTTAGGGAAGGGCCTCTATATGAAACTGAAAGCGCTTACGTTACTTATCACCTCAAGCTTTGCCTGCATGGTTACAGCCGCCGATATGAATGTGAATCAAGAAGTAAAAGCTGCGAAAGACCCGCACATTGCAAATTTGTCTCTTGTCCAACAATTAGTGGATGTTGGTCTTGAACAAAAAGATCCATTGATACTGATGACTGCCGCGAAAATTTATGCAATGACACCGACTAAGGACATGAAGCGAACTAAAGAGTCTGAAGGTGGTGTCGATTCTAAAAAAACTACGGATATGACCGTTGATTTTGATAGCTTGCTTGATTATGCCAAAGAATATTCTGGGGATAATGAATCTTACTTAGCAATGATCTCAGAAATTGAGAGTGTGAAGACGAGAGGTAGAACGAGTGGTCCTGCGATTTCAACTGACAGAATCGAAGCCGGAGCGACAGATACTTATTATATTCGATATAGAGGTGATCGACTCGCTGAATTAATGATAATTGGTGACGGTGATACTGACCTCGATGTGTATGTCTATGATGAGAGAGGCAATAGCATCTGTAAAGATGATGATTACTCAGATCAAATGTATTGTAGCTGGGTGCCGGCATGGACTGGCGAGTTTGAAGTCAAAATAAAGAACCGTGGTAATGTTTACAACGTGTACGATATCTTGACCAATTAGGATAGCTTATAGCTTATAGCTTATAGCTTATAGCTTAACCCCACCAATTCTGATTATGTTGGTGGGGATCCTACGGGTATCTTGGTTCATTTAATGGTTGAATATTATAGTACCCACATACTGTTTAGACTCAGTATGCCTGTCTTTCGGTATTTCCAATCTACCTTTCTGCTTATTGCTTATTGCTTATTGTGCTTCGCTATCAAGGAGCATCCAAAAGTGACCCGTTTGATTTTCTATAAGTTGCAGATCTCTTTCTTCTGGAGGAATGCCTCGTAAATGAGAAACAAGATCTTCTATGACCGGTAGCTTATTTGCATAGTAAGAGTGTGATTCAGGTATGCTCCAAGGCGCAGCATTTAATTCACTCGTGTCAATGATATCAAAACCATCCACTAGGCTAACGGGCATTCCAAGTCTTTGAACTTGATTGACTTTTTCTGAAGTAAGTAAGGCTCCATCATTTGCAGAAGTGTAAATCGCCCAGTTATCAGCCAATGACATAATTCTTGGGGCTATCTGGTGCGTGAACCACTCGCTATCGACATCAGGCGCTGCAAGAATGACACTCTTAAAAATCGACGGTTTTGTTGTTGAGTCATTTACAGATTGCAAAGCCAGTTCATTCAAACCATTTAGAAGCACTTGATTACCCATACTGTGAGCAACAATGTGAATGTTTGCATCGCCGTGTTTAGACTTTAGCTCTGTCATAAATTGAGCAAAGTGGGTGGCACTCCACATTGCATCTTCTCTGTCTGAGGCGTAGTCGAGAAGCGATGCATTCGACGGCCATGAAAATAAGATAGGGATTCCAGAAAACTTGAAATCATAAGCCATTTGAGCCGTTCGCTTTATTGCAGACTGAAAGGCAACGTTATAGCCATGTATGTATACAATAATACTCTTCTCCCACTCACCAGTTGCAAGTTCGACAGGGAGTTCAGACCAAAATTGGTCTGGGCTATATTCTGTAATGTCTTGAATAAGAATATGAGAGTCAGCTTGCTTAAGCCATTTTAGTGTGAGGAATGGCTGTTCAATTTCACCTTTCTTGTGGTCTCGAGGAATGGACACATCTGCTTTGCCGACACGTAACGGCTTTTCTAGGTCACGCTTGCCATTGTAATACACGCTCTCACCTGTGAGTTCTGGCTGGCGAGTAGTTGCGTAGTAAACGGTTTGAATGTGAAATTGATTGTCATTAATACTACGAGATGTAAATTTTGGTGATGACTCTAAATGATGGGCTAGCTCACCTATCGTTTCATACAACTCATCTGGTTGAGCCTTTTTAGCCGATTCAAAGGCCGTATGGTGTATTTGAGCAATTTGGTCAAATGATAGCCCAAGATCATTTACATAATGCGTTGTGGGGGAAAGAGATATTGAAGAACCAACAAGGTCTCGGCTTGATTTTAGAGCAACCATCAGCGACTCAGTTAATTGCCTGCACTTTATGGCTATGACTGTGAATGGCAGACCTCCTTGCTCATCTATCTTGAAATTACCTTCAGTATGCTCTGTTATCCATAATACTGGATGATTACGACTATTTTGATTGTTTGCTGTGAAGGGGCTTGCGGAGCTTGCAATGGTAATTGGCTTTAACTGAGTGACGCCGAACATAGGTTGCAAGAAATCATGGCTTTGTGGACAAGTTTCATAAACCGCTGCTAACACCAAGCTTGGTAACAAAAGAAGAGGAATAACGATAACTCTTAGGCTTAACCTTAGCGCATTAAAACTTAAACTTTTCTCTCTCGTGATAAGCATAATAAGTCATTCCTTTGATTAGATAGCACAACTGTCGTGATGAATGATGTGTTTTCATAATTATAATAAGTGACGATCTACACTATGACTATACTGGTATTGAGTTATAAGAACCTAATTCGATGATTCAAAAATGGAAGTCATTGGAAATGAATATAGTTGGCATGGAGTCGAGCTAACTTTAAAGGCTTAAAAAGGAAGTGTTTATGCGTCAGTTGTTCATTATATTTATCTCGTTGTTTTCACAAACAATAGCGGCGGCAACGAATCATGCTTTGATTGTTGGGGTGTCTGAATACCCTAATTTAGAGCCTAGTTTATCTTTGAATGGACCTAAGTATGATGCGCTGAGAGTGCAAAGTATGCTCCTGCAGCAAGGAGTGGCAGAAAATAATATTGAACTGTTAGCCGATGGTGTTGAAGGTTCAATACTACCAACTAAGCAGAATATCATTGATGCGATTTTTGCCATTGAGAAAGACCTATCAGAAGGGGACTTTGTCTACTTACACTTTTCTGGGCACGGTAGCCAGCAACCGGTAAAAGATTTGCAAGATAGTAATGATGCAATAGACGGTCTTGACGAGATTTTTTTACCTAGGGATGTGGCGAGTTGGTCGAAGGAACGAGGAGAAGTGCCTAACAGTATCACTGATGATGAAATAAATATCTTAACGACTCGGCTTCGTAATAAAGGGGCGAATGTTTGGGTTGTTTTTGACTCGTGTCACTCTGGTACTATGACTCGAAGTATTACTGGTCAGAATGTGAGGTCGAGAAATGTGACCCTCGATCAGTTAAAAGGCAGTGGATCAACTGAAAAAGAAAGTATTACAAAAGTCGGCAATGATTTTAATCTTTCTCCAGTGACTCTTGCGACTAATGCGGGTGCATTGATAAGCTTTGGAGCCGCACAAAGTAATGAAGAAGCGCCAGAAATGGATTTGTCATTTGGCGAGTCTAAATCACCACAAGGTCTGTTCACTTACACCTTAACCTCTCTAATCAGCCAAAACCCCAATTTGAGCTACAGGCAGCTTGCCCAAAGTGTTTTATCTGCTTACAACGGTTTCCCTTGGTACCGCACTACACCATTGTTCGAAGGGAAAGAGCTAGATACCCCAATCTTTCATCGATATGGTGAAGTTCATGTTCGTTACCCCATGAAGAAAGCGAAAGGACAGTATTTTATTCAAGCTGGTCAAATTAATGGTTTCGAAAAAGGCGCGGTTGTCGAAGTGTTTGCAGACGTATCTGCCCAGGAACCATTAGCTGTGATGGAAATAACAAAGAGTGAATTAGCAACCAGTGAAGCGGTTTTACGTACTGGAGATGTCAATAAAAAGCGCGTCTTTGCACAGTTACAAAGTCCTGCCTATCCACCTGCAATAACGTTTAAATGGCAAGAAAACCCGAATGAAGCATGGCAGAGTGCTTTGTCGAATCACCTGAAGAAAAATGACTTCCTAAATAGAACCATCGAATGGGTTGAGGAAGATAAAAGCGCAGATGTTTCAATCTATGTGGCTGATGATAGAGTTTACTTCTTTACCCTTGCGAATATTGAGCTTCCTTGTGAGCTAGAGAGTACTAAAGAAAAAGCGTGTCAGGCTTCTAATCCAGAGTCACAAGAAAGCTACCTTTCATTACCAATAGCAGAAAGTACCCCCTCAGATATATTGAATAATGGGTTAATTCGATTGGTTCGTGCGCATAATTTGAAACGTTTATCGGCACAGTTGACTGGGAAGTCCAGTATTTTATCTGAAGTGTATCTTAATGAGGAGCCTGTCGAACTTGATAACGTGGTGGTTGCTGGTGATGGGGATGAGCTACAAATGAGCTTTGTTAATCAAACTCGCAAACCCGTTGATCTAACCGTTATGTTTATCGACAGTGGTTTAGGCATAACACAGGTTTTTCCTGAACCTGGTTACAGTGGCCGATTGTTTGCCGGTGAATTTGCAGAATTCGAAGGTGTAGTAAGTAGTGAAGAGACAACAGGAGAGGAGCAATTCATAGTCATTGCCGTTCCAGCAAGTAGAGAAGCGCCGACAATCTCATTAGCACATTTACAGCAAGAGCCTTTAGAGAGCAGTACATTTGAGAAACGAGTAGAGACAAAAACACGTGCTATAGGCAGTCCTGAAGATTTATTTGCTCAAGCTTTGGGCGATCTTCCCCAGCAAAGGGCATTCAAGAAACGAGAAAAATCATCAGATAAAGCAGCTATCAGTGTTATTCGCTTGCAGACTCGTTAAGAAGTAAGAAGTAAGAAGTAAGAAGTAAGAAGTAAGAAGTAAGAAGTAAGAAGTAAGAAGTAAGAAGTAAGAAGTAGAACAAGAGATGAAAAGTAGAACAAGAGATGAAAAGTAGAAATAGGAAGGTTCAAACGTGAATAAGTGGCGTCACCAGCTTAAGATTTTAATTAGTAAGCTTTATAGTCGATTTGCTTTTTCTATGCAGTGGCTGTTTTTGGCTCTGATGGGGGCATGGCTTATCTATGGAGACCCATATGGTTTGGGTAGTGCGAGTGAACGTGCTGCAGAAAAAGCAATTTATCGTGTTGTGTCAGGTCATTACGATGCTTCTGAAAGCGAGCCTAGAATATTAGTTGTACTTTTTAACGATCGAGCAATTAACAACCTTTACCCTTACTTATGGGAGTCGAATGATTGGCCGTTATCATACAGCGATCAAGTTAACTTACTTTCTACAATAATGGTTAATCAACCACTTGCCGTATTTTATGACGTGATGTGGATGAAGAAACGATCGTTAGATACCAGTTATGACCGAGCTTTAAAAAAAATACAAGCGATCCAAACTGAAACTAGTGTCCCTCTGTATTTTGCAAAAGGAACAGCTAACTCCAATATGGACGACAATATTAAGACAGACATTTCTTCGTTTGCACAGTTGGCCGTTAACGGTTGGGAAGGGGAAGGAGAGTTATATCCTCTTTATGTAGGTGATGGGACACCAACAACAGCTACTGCCCTTTATGATGAATATTGCCGAGATAAAAAGTGCCTTCCTATTTCAGATAAAGAGGCTTCTGCGATGAGTGTACGTTGGAACTCTAATGCAGCTCAGGTTCTTCTGCCACACAGAAATACTCAGTGCCGTGAGCGTGGCACATTAATGGATGTATCGACTCGTGTGGTGTCTTCTGTTGTACATAATATTGTGCCCTGGTTAACAAAAGAAGTTTACTTACAACTCTGCCCGCCGCAAAGGGTGCTCTATGCTGATGAGTTAATGGCAATGGTCCGCTCATCAAATTCTCAAGAACGAGAGCAAGCTAGGAGAATAGTACAAAATTCAATTGTATTAGTTGGAGGTCAAATAGAAGGGATACATGACTATGTAGTTTCTCCCGTCCATGGTGCTTTACCAGGCGTTTTTTTCCACGCCATGGCGCTTGATAACCTGATTACCTTTGGTCATTCGTATACAAAAGAAGATGACAATGTTGATCACGTTAACTTTATGATTTGGCTTGTGTATATCACCTTATTGGTTGCTATTAAAACATTCGCCGAAACATCAACAGTATTACAGTGGTTACATACAAGGTTATGGTTAATGAGTAGTGTCTTTGTCATTCTTGTTTTAACCGTCGTTTTCGGTTGGTTTAATTATGCGCCTTCTAGCTGGCTGGCTATTTTGGCTCTAGGTTGGGTAGGTAATGAATTACTTGATCGGTTAGACAGCCGTTATGGAGAAAATATTGAGGGAGGTAACTGATGAAGATATTACTTCAGAAACCCCTGCTTTTTTGTTGGTTGGTATTGCTCACTATTACGTCGTTTTCTGCAAGTTCGTCGGTAATGATCGAAGAGTGGTTAGAGCCTGTTATTGAGTATAAGAATTTGGAAGGTGAATGGTCGCTGAAGTCAGCTAAGAAGCTGCCAAAACCGCCATTGATAGTAAAAGACGAAAAAGGGAATATGGTCTTAGTTAATATAAGGAGAGTCGGCATGGTGTGGGTTCCTCGCACGTCTGTCCGATTGAATGAGGAAGCTTTGCAATTAGCTTGTCAGGAAACCAGCACAGTAAAAGCCAAGGATTATCAAAATTTTGGTATGCGTGGCGAAGAAGATAATCAGTTTACTTGTCTAGCAATAACGACAGAGTAATCATTAGTGTAAGGATACGTGATAAAGATGAATCGATACGGAATGTTGAATCATAGATTTACTATTCACTATAAAGCTCTGATGCATAAACAGTTGTTGAGTAAGGTTCTGATATGTAAAGATTTTACATCTATGGGGCTTGTATTTAAGGGGCTTGTATTTCAAGAATTAGTATATAAGGAGATTACGTATAAATCATTAATCTGCAGCCTGTTATTCCTTTCATCCTTTCCTGCATTTTCTGAACAAGGCGTTACCATTCCAAAGTTCCAACTAGTGGTTGGAGATTCCATGCTTACCATGCACAGTCGAAAGACGACATTAAGAGAACGCGATGGTAGTCATAAGCGATATCATGATGTCAGAGAGGAAGGGTTCGTTCGTTTTGTGCTACGTCAAAAGCCACAGGCAAGTGAGCAGCAACGTTGGAAGATTAACTATTTAGAGAATTTCAAAGGCAGCGGTCAATATCTTAATATGAGTTATGAAGACCGTCGTTTGATGGGCTCTTCAGCAGTAGCATTACTGCAAGATAACCATTGGCAACTTGTTGAAGAAGACCCTGGTGATGAAATCTATGATGGCTACACAGGTGATGATAGGCAACATTTCATTAAAGCGGTAAATGCTGGTAATTTTTATGACGTAATGTCGACAATTATATCTAGTCACAGCTACACACTGGATAAAACTTACCCTGTGAATGAAAAATATACTGGAGGTCTAGGTGGGAAATCCACGATTAGGTTAGCCGATGTGACTGAAAAGTGGGGCAAGCCAGTTGCGGAATTTGTCATCGATATTGAAACCTTTAAAGGTAAAGAAACATTAACGCCATGCCGCTATCAACTTACTGTTTTGAAAGATGATGGAAGAATTACGGACATTACCTTTTCTTGCGACCTTACGCTTGTTCAAGAACCAAACTGGGTAAGCGGGTTTATTGTTGAAAGGTTAAGTTACTCTTATGGGAATCGCTCTATCAGTGAATTTTCACCTGAACCAGTACTTAATGTTCACCCTCAGGGGGAAGTCACCGCAATTCAATTTATTCCAGAAACCAACTTACTCGCATTTTTAAGTAAAGGGAGGGACAGCAATGGTTCAAACTGGCTCACTTTTTGGGATTTAACTCAACGTAAAACGCTCTATTCAAGCCCTGCCAGTGGTGATCAGCTTAAGTTCGACGCTGAAGGCAGTACGCTTTCCGTGGTTAGCGATGACCGGTTTATTGAAAACTATGTATCCATTGCCGATAAGTTTAGACCATTTGGGCAGGTTGTTGATTTCGATCCTGAAAGGGGAATTAAATCGGCAGCTTCATTTGGTCATTACACATTAACCCTTAATGAAAAAGACGAAATTGAACTCTTTAACTCTGGTTATAACTCTAAACAGACGCTGCTAGAACTTAAAAAAACCGCGAGTCAATTAACGGCGAGAAATGATGGTCGAGTTCTTGTGGTTTCAGATGATGGGTCCACCAGTTTATACAAATTGAACGTTAGTCACGAAAGCTGTAAGGGCGACCGGGATTTTACTCAATCATGGTGCTCGAAACCTGATGTAACGTTTGAGATAGTGCAAGAAGCTATAACATTAGGGCGGCTGTTTACTGGCGACTCACAATCAAACCCTAGATTAGACTATCTGGAACTTCATCCTAATTTACCTAAAGCCATTTATTGTTCTTCAGAATCTGAACGGTGCGGATTACTGGACTATGAGCAAAAATCGATAGTTGAAATTAACACAAAACGCCTCAGTTTTAGTCGTGATCATGATTTACTAATTAGCCGGAACGGTCAATATAACTATCAAGGTGAGTGGGAGTTTGGTTACGAATCTCCATGGTCTTTGGTAGAAAATAAAGCTCAAGCACTCGATGATGATAAAAAAATACTTTTTGCTGGTGGTGAAAAAGTCATAGGCAATAATTTTGAACCAGTGATTGAGCTGATCGATAAAGACGAGGGGATAGTGCTTGACCAAATTCACTCTCAGGTCGATCCCATTGCCGACATTTTTCATTATGGTTCATCGCTTTACTTAGTAAGTCATGATTATCTTGCCGGTAAAACTGAAATAAAGGAGGTCAACTTAGACACTCTGGAAGTGATCAGCGAAAAATTACAATTTATTGCAAACGAGATTTCAATAGACAATGACGTCATGCTGATTCGATCACAGGCAGTGAACCTGCTCATTAGTATGGAAGGCCACTTTCCACCAGTCCATTTACCCAGAAAAATAGTCGATTCGCATTGGATTGAAAATGGTCTCCTGTATTTAAGTGATGATAATGCGTTATATAAATACTCTTTACTGGATGGTATGGAGCACTTAATGCATCAGTTTAGCGAAGCCGCGTATGAGGTTGTTTCCCTGAATAAAAATGGGACGGATTACGTTGTTTTAGCCGCTGGAGGGCGGTTACTTTTGCCGAATCACGCAAAAGAGCTGAAAGCTGGCTATGTAAATGCGCCATATTCAGCATTAATCAGTAACGGAATTGAAAACGGCTTTATCGCGACAGGTTTGAGTGAAATGGATAACTTCTACAATGCCTCAATTCCGTTGATTAGCCGATTTAATGCAAAAGGGGAGAAGGTTGATACCTTTGAAGCCAATTGGGGAACGACTACCGCTCAACTCGCCACTGGCAACAAGCAGCTTTGGTTAGGGGACGAAAAAGGATCGATTACAATAAGAAATATGGCGTCTGGGACCATTACAGAAAATTTTCGCGCCCACAACGGTCAAGTGACTGCGATGCTTGAACTCGATAACAACTTGATAGTATCTGCATCGGCGATGGGGGAAATTAAGTTCTGGCGACCCGATAGAGTTGGGTTATTACCCATTCATCAGAGGATGTCTACATCCTTCCCTTTACTTGAGCATGATATTGCAAATAGGCAGGGTAAGCTTGCGCTGACTATGGTAGTTGATAGTTCCGGCGAGATCGTATTGAGTACGCCAGAAGGTTACTATTGGGGAACTCCAAAAGGAATTCACAGGGCAAGTTTCGTCAATAAAAAACAGCTATTTGATTACCGTCGCTATGATCTTTGGCTTAATCGACCTGATATTATTTTAGAACGATTGGGCTATTCAGATAAAAGCCAAATCAAAATGTGGCGAATTATCGTGGAAGCTCGTCAAAACAGAAGTCCCGGTTTTAAACCTGAATTGAATGTTAAAGACACTAAAGACTTTCAATTTACAGTTACAGGTGAAGCAAGTTTTAAACAACAAGATGATGTGACATTAGATTGGACGATGTCAGAGGACTTTACTGGGAAATTACATGTTCTAGTCAATGAAACGCCTGTCTTTGGCACAAAAGGGCAACCCATTTCAGGAGGGCTAGGAAGTCTACAGATTGAACTCTCTTCAGGATTGAATACGATACGCCTTTTTGCCGAGGATGAAGCGGGCAATAAAACAAGAAGCCAAACTGTAAGCTATTTCCGGCCTCAAATAAAAAGTAAGCCTGACCTTTATATAGTAAGCGTTGGTGTTTCTAAATATCAATACCCTGAACTGAATTTAAGTTATGCTCGCAAAGACGCAGAAGACATGCTGTCACTATTCCAAAACAGCGAAGCTTTCAACAAAGTGATTAATTTGTCACTTCATGATGAAAACGTAACTCGTGAATCAATGGAACAAGTTAAACAATTTGTGAGTCAGGCGAAAGCAGATGACCGATTAGTGGTTTTCTTCGCAGGTCATGGGTTTCTCGATAAGCAGGAAAAGTACTATTTTGCAGCACATGATATTACCCCCGACAATCCAGAGATTAGGGGGATAAGTTATCAGACTATTAGTGATGTTATTGATGCCTCTCCATCTCGTTATAAGTTATTGATGCTGGATACTTGCCATTCAGGTGAGGTGAATGAATTTGCTTCTAACAATAACTCAAAACTTGCAGAGGGAGTTGTAAGTCGAGGTTTTAAAGTTAAATCAAGAAAGCCTACCGAACAGGATGGATTGAATAAATCATACCAAAAACTTCAAACGGCATTTGTGGATTTACGAGCCTCAACGGGAGCGGTAGTCATTAGTGCTTCTGGCGGTTACGAATTTGCCCTTGAAAAAAGCAATATTGGCAATGGAGTGTTTACCTCTGCAGTTATTAAAGGGTTGTCTGAACAAGCTGCAGATTTAAATCAAGATGGAATCGTGCAGATATCTGAACTTCGTGAGTATACTTATGCGGAAGTAAAAAGGTTAACTGATGGGCAGCAGCAACCCACGACAAGAAGCTATAATTTGGATACAGACTTTGTACTTTATTAGCGTCAAACTGTGTAACTAGAACTAGAACTAGAACTAGAACTAGAACTAGAACTAGAACTAGAACTAGAAGCGAAAGACCTCATCACAATAAGTCTCTAGGTATCGCAATTATTTGAGTTCACTTTATACTAAGCGACTTAATGACATATTCTGTCATTTGTATGTCACATACTGTTACATTGCTTGAAGCCTTAGGGCTTTACATCTTGGACTGGGCAAAGAACAATCCCAGAGAATTACCTCTACAACGAATGTACTTGGAACTATGACTAATACTGGTAACAAAAAATCGAACCCATTGTTCGAGATTCTTTTTAACGTATTTTTGCCTTCATTTATTTTAATGAAGTTCAGCGGTGATGAGCACCTAGGAACGGGCTTAGCACTAATTGTCGCGTTAGCATTTCCAATCGCTTATGGTGGTATGGAATTAATTAAAAATAAAAAGTTTAATTTTATTGCTGCTCTTGGCTTTGTTAGCGTGTTATTGACGGGAGGTATTGGTTTATTTGAGCTAGACACTCGTTGGTTAGCGTTAAAAGAAGCATTAATTCCTGGTTTGATAGGCTTAGCGGTTCTTGGATCTACCTTCACTCGTTACCCATTTATCCAGAAAGTTATCTTTACACCTGCATTGCTAAACATTTCTCTTATCCAAGAAAAATTGAAGCAGTCAGGCTCAACAGAACGCTTCGAACGTTGTTTAATGACATCAAACTATCTATTCGCCAGCACTTTTGCATTTTCCTCAGCAATGAACTATTTCCTTGCGACTTGGATTGTAACCAGCCCATCAGGTACGGCTGCTTTTAATGAAGAGTTAGGTAAGTTAACTCTTTACAGTTACCCTGCGATCGCTATTCCAAGCATGTTGATGATGTTGGGAATTTTCTACTATATTTGGCGCCAAGTACGTGCCATGACATCGCTAGAAACAGAACAAATATTTATTACAAAGTAATATTTATATTATTCATAAAAAAGCCCAGCAGAAATGCTGGGCTTTTTTGTTTTGCCAGAATAGGCAATAAATTGTTTTTTAAAAATACCTTAGGGGGAGGTGAAGGTATTTTCGTATACAAATTACTTGTTTGGCTCTTGTAAAACTTCAAGTGCCAAGCTTACTGCTTTATCGATATTTTCACCGCCAGATAGTTTCCCTGAACTAAATGGACCTAATACGCTGGCGTACAAGGTTAGCTGCTTATCGAATGGTAAGCTTAATTGTTCATACAAAGCTTGGCGAATTTGGGCGTGCTGTTCAGGAGCGTGAAGAGATAGCCCTTTTAAAGTGTCATGAATCAAAGTACTGGTTGCGTTCATTGTTACCGTAATCGTTTGCTTGGGGATGGGTGATTTTATAATTACTTTTGATCATTTTTCTGAGACTGAGGTCATACAATGTGATTAATAAGAATTATTTACAAATTTTATTCCAAATACAGCACTGCTAACACCGTGCGACTGACTGGTTTTAGAGAAACTATAAAAATAGAATTAACAATTGAATTGTGAATTGACAGGGGTAGAGCGCATATTCTACCATGAGGGTAGAATATATGTTCTACTTTGTTTTATTTAATAACCAGAAGTAATAAAAAAGGGAAATTTATGCTTAAAGAGCAACTTGCAGCAAGCCTTGAAGAAGCTTTCAGTCGATGTGGATTTGCAGAGCCAAGCGTAGCGCAGCTTAAAACGGCTTGTAATGTTAGCTTGCGAACTCTGTATAAATATTATCCGTCGAAAGAAGCGATGATCGTAGGCGCATTAGAGTTTAGGCATCAACGTTATCTAAAATTTTTACGCGAGGACGCGCCTAAAAAACCTGAAGACGCGACTTTGTTCATATTTGAACAGCTTGAAGTCTGGATGAAAGAATTTGCTCCACATGGATGCTTATCGATGAATGCTATTGCGGCTTTTCCAGATAATGAGCTCATGAATCGAGTGGTCAAAGAACATAAAAAAGAAGTTCAGCAATTACTGGGAGAACTGAGCCAACGACCAGATTTATCGGTTGAATTATTTCTATTGCATGAAGGTGTGTCGAGCGCATGGTCGCTTGTCGGTAAAACTGCCGTTATATCGGCTAAATCTGTTGCATTACGAATGCTCAGTGCGCCTCTGTAGTGTTAAGAATATATTTAAGGAAACAGTGATGGGTACAATACCAAATATAATGAAAGGGCTACAGTTGGTAGGGCATGGCGGGTCGGAAATGTTGGAATTTAACGAATTAATTCCAGTTCCTCAGCTCAGTGGAAATGATGTATTGGTACGAGTTATGGCTGCAGGTGTAAACAATACAGACATTAACACCCGCATAGGCTGGTACTCAAAAGGTGACGACAGTGATGACGCGAGTTGGTCTGGTGAGGCTATAAAATTTCCACGTATTCAAGGCGCAGATGTTTGTGGAATAATCGCAGCTGTTGGAGATAATATTAGCCAAGAGCGCATTGGCGAAAGGGTATTAATTGAACCTTGTTTAAGAGAAGTGAATAGCAAAGAGCTAGAATCCCCTTGGTATTTCGGTTCAGAATGTGATGGTGGATTCGCAGAGTATACCGTAATAGCTAGCCAGCATGCGTTTGCAATTGATAGTGATTTAACTCACTCAGAACTCGCTTCATTTCCTTGCTCTTATTCCACAGCGGAAAACATGTTAACAAGATCTGCGGTGACTTCAAAAGATACGGTTTTGATTTCTGGTGCTTCTGGTGGTGTTGGCTCTGCAGCAATTCAGCTTGCGAAGGCTCGCGGTGCATATGTCATTGCGATCACTAGCCCAAATAAGAACCAACAAATTTTGGATCTAGGGGCGGATAAAGTGATCCCTCGCAATGTAAACCTAGTGGATGCATTAGGGGGGAATAGCGTTAACGTTGTGATTGACCTTGTCGCGGGTTATCAATGGTCACAGTTTTTTCAAGTGCTCAAGCCGGGTAGTCGTTATGCAGTTTCAGGTGCAATTGCAGGACCTCTTGTCGAATTAGATGTTAGAACACTCTATTTAAAAGATTTAAGCTTTTTCGGTTGTACAGTATTAGAACCTGAAGTTTTCCCAAATCTAGTTAAGTGTATTGAAGAGAAAAAGATCAAACCAATTGTGGCTCAAACTTTTTCACTGCAGGAAGTAGCTGCCGCACAAGATACGTTTCTGAAAAAAGATCATGTTGGTAAAATTGTATTGACCGTTTCTCAATAACGTTTGGTTTGTGAGTTAAATAAACTAATAATCAAATGGTTACACTCAATTGTTAAATGTAAGGGTCATTGCTTTAAGCGAGCAGTGACCTTTTTTATATATAGTGACTATTTAAATTGTGCGCAACTTACTTGCGCATTATTTAATTTGCGATTAGTATTGCTTTAAAGGTTGGTTGTGCGCAATTTAATTTGTGTTCTTTAGCTAATCACCAATTAAAAATTGAAGGAAGATGAATCATGCAAGCACTTTACACAACATCAGCAACAGCTTTAGCGGGTCGCAATGGTCAAGTATCAACAGATGACAATAAACTAGCTTTAGACTTGAGTTACCCAAAAGAAATGGGTGGGACAGGCGAAGCGACAAATCCAGAGCAACTGTTTGCCGCGGGTTATTCTGCATGTTTTTCAAATGCAATTTTGCACGTAGCGCGTGAAACTAAAGTCGCAATTAAGGCAGCACCAACGACTGCAACTGTTGCAATTGGTCCTAATGACAATGGTGGTTTTGCTTTGGATATTAGCCTATCTGTAGAGTTAGAGCTTGATCAAGAAGACGCAGTTCAACTTGTAAAAACGGCCCACCAAGTATGCCCATACTCAAATGCGGTACGTGGCAACATTGATGTAAAACTTACAGTGAACGGTGTCGCGTTATAATCTAAGTATGTAAAGCCTATTTTTTTTAAATGATAGGCAGTTGACTGACATCTGATTACGACGTTTAGACAAATTTCAAAGGCTCATACTGAACGACTCTTTTGAGTTAAAGCAGTATGAGCCTTTTTACGTTCGAAAACCGTCTTAATCAGTACAATTAAGAAACAGATAAAGATGAAAGATCTTACAAAGACAAATAAATTGACTGATTTTAGTAGGAGTCATCGATAAGTCACCAGATAGTGGTAACATTATTCCTTAGGGTAATCGAATACACAGATATTGTATTTGTTGTATTCCCACAATTTAAGAGATTCAGCTTTGGCTAAAAAATATTATGTAGTTTGGAAAGGTCGCAAGACGGGCATTTTTGACACTTGGGCACAGTGCCAAGCGCAAGTAAACGCGTTTGCGGGAGCAAAGTTTAAATCTTTCCCAACCTTAGCTGAAGCTGAAAGCGCATTTGGAAATAAAGTTGGGGCTGCGAGTGGTTCTGCTCCATCAAGTAGCTCTAATCTATCCAGCAAACCTAAGTCATCAAGTAAACCCAAGAAGCCTAAGCTCACTCAGGTACAAATTGAGACCATGCCGCTAGATGTGAAAATCTTTACCGATGGGGCGAGTGAGCCAAATCCTGGTGAGGCGGGTTCTGGTATCGCTATTTATCAAGATAATACATTGACTGAACTGTGGTATGGCATCTATCAAGAGATGGGTACTAATAACACAGCTGAGTTGAATGGTTTATACCAAGCCATGTTAATCGCAAAAGATAAGATTAAGCAAAATTTGAGTGTGGGAGTTTTTTGCGATTCTATGTATTCGATCCAATGTATTACTCAATGGGCAGCAGGTTGGCAAAAGAAAGGTTGGGTAAAAGCAGGTGGTGAGATTAAAAATTTGGACTTAATTAAGCAAATGTTCTCACTGTACCAAGAATTGGAAAAACACATCGAAATACACCATGTAAATGGTCATGTAGGCATTGAAGGTAATGAACTTGCAGATCGCATGTCTATCATTGCAATTGAATCGAAAGAACAAGAGCTAAGTTTGTACCGCGAAACGATGGATATTACAGAAATTCTCGCATCACGTAGAGGGTAACAAGGATGCGTTTAGATAAGTTCATCTGCAAAAGTACTGACCTGCTAAAAAATGAAGCAACAATTGCCATAAACAAAGGTGAAGTTGCAGTTAACGGGGTAGTTTGTTTAGAGGAATCTAAACAAGTTCACGAAAATAATACCGTAACTCAGAATGGTATTGTTCTTATTGCTCGCCCGTTTCGATATATCTTGATGAATAAACCATCTGGCACAATTTGTTCAAATGTGGATGAAGCATACCCATCACTTTTTAACTACTTAGATGTCGATAAAGTTTCGGAACTTCATATTGCAGGCAGACTGGATGCGGATACAACTGGCTTGGTGTTAATAACTGATGATGGACATTGGTCTTTTAATATCACAGTACCGGCTAAGCAATGCCAGAAAGTGTATCGAGTGGGTTTGACTCGTCCTATTGCTGAAGATGTAGCTGAAAAATTTAAACATGGAATTGAGCTGCAAGGCGAAAAAGAACTGACACGCCCAGCCATTCTCGAAGTTGTTGAACCGAATGAAGTACTTTTAACTATCACCGAAGGTAAGTTTCATCAAGTTAAGCGTATGTTTGCTGCAGTTGGAAACCGTGTAATCTCTTTGCATAGAGAAAAGATTGGTCAAGTTGAGCTCGATGTTGAATCTGGTCGCTGGCGATATCTAAGTAATGAAGAAGTTGTATCATTTATTCAGAAATAAATTGTCTACCGCTCATGATGAACTAACTCTTCTGAATAACAGCTATTCAGAAGAGTTTTTAAGTATTAAGCATTCAGGGATTGTTTAAGTTCATAACGCTTTGGTTTGGGATCTTGTTTGCTTGATTGAGGCAATAACTTGAGGCAGTAAAGACATCACAATCATCCCGAGCATTAGGCTGTATTGCGTGATAGTAAATGACTCACCTAATAGAACCATTCCCGCTGTAATTCCAGCAATCGGATTCGCAATCCCACCAAATGTGAAATCAACCACTGACATTCTTTGCAACAACCATACATACATGCCGTAGCCAAGTGCTGTATTCAAGCAAATTACCCATAGTAGCCCTAACAAATTACGACGATCAAAGTTCATCAATGAATTAACATAAGTCTGAGGATCAATAAGGGCATGAATCATGGTAACGACTGAAAGGATAACTCCTCCCATGATGAGTTGCCATGTTAGAACCGTCCACCAATGCATGCGGTTACCAAGAGATTTGGTAATACTGCTGCCGATAATAATGCAAAAGATAGCAGCCAGCATTGCTCCTAAACCGATAGGATTAAGGCTAATTTGACTTGGGTTAAACAACATCCATGCTAGTGCGATAAGGCCGGCGCCTGCGATGGCTTGGATTAGATGAGGGCGTTGCTTTTTAACCACCCAGTGAAATAGCATGGCAAAAACTGGTACTGAAATCATCCCTACACCTGATATGGCAGATGGTAACGTGAGTGCCATAACGAAAATCAGCCCGAAGAAGGTCGCAATGTTGATCAAGCCTAAGCTGAAGATGATCGGCCATTCATCTCTTTTAGGTAAACTTGGCTTAATCGCTAGAAGCAATAAACCGGCGGGTAAAGCACGCAGGGCACCTAAAAGGAGTGGTGACCAGCCTTCAAGAGTGTATTGCGTTACAGCATATGTTGTTCCCCAAAAAAAAGCAGGGATCATGGCAAGTAATATGTTCATTTTAAATATCTTAACGTAAAGATAAGTCGATAATTGAACTCTATACTTATAATATATGATTGTAAAGTATCTTCATGTTAAGATACTTGCGTATTAAATCTTATTGAACAGGTGTTGTGGTATATGGACGCAATTGATCGAGTGCTAGAGCAGTGGGCAAAAGAAAAGCCAGACCTTGAAACGGAAGCAATGGCGATGATGGGGCGAGTAATGCGCATTGCTAAATATATGGAAACGGAAGTGGCTGAACTTCATAAAAGATATGATCTGAAGCTAGGTGAGTTTGATGTATTAGCAACGCTAAGACGTTCAGGTAAACCGTATTTATTGACGCCATCAGAGCTTATTGGCTCATTAATGCTGACATCAGGTGCAATGACAAATCGTCTTGATAAACTTGAAGGTAAAGGTTTAATCGCAAGAGCACACAGTAAAGAAGATCGAAGAAGTGTTACGGTTGAATTGACTAAAAAAGGTCTGATTTTGATCGATGAGATGATAATTGAACATGTTGAAACGCAAAAGCGATTAGTTCAATCTCTCACCGACAATCAGAAACAAAGCGCGAATGCACTCCTAAAAGTATGGTTGAAAGAATACGAGTAGTTCATATGATTTCAAAGCACTTGATGCACATTCTATAGCTTGATGCATTCTCTATAGCTTAGTGTCTGCGTTATAGAAGGATTGTTTGTTTTTGTACATCATCTCATCTGCTTGCTTGAATAAATCACTGGTATTAAGTTGTATATCATGAGCCGATTTATCATTATTCGCCCAACCAATTGAGAAATGGGCAGAGTGCTGCTTTCCTTTACCGTCAGTTAGAGTCAGTCCTTCTTGCGATTGGCTTAACCGTGCATCTAACTTACTGCATTCTGCGAAAGTGTGGTGATTCGTTAGAATTGCAAGCTCATCCCCACCAATTCTATATAAAGTGTCTTCAGATGCGAGTTGCTGCTGAATCGTATTGCAACATAATTGAATTAAGGCATCACCAAGGTCATGACCATAGTTGTCATTAATTATCTTTAAACCATTAATATCTATAATAAATAAACCGATATTGCTTAAATCGATGGTATTAAAATCTTCATTAAAAGCTTTGCGATTTTTGCAAGGCAAAAGCCCGTCTTTTCTTGCAATTGTCAGTAACTCTAACCAAGCAGATAACTGTTTTAAAAATAACCTAAACACTAAATTCTGTTCTTTTAACTCTAACGTTTCTTCATAGATTAAAGACGCTAACCACTCTCCTTTACTCGAATGTAATGAAAGACCGTGTTCGATTTCTGAAGATAAGACTAAATCGAATGGTGTATTAGGGAAAAGAACTGTGAGTTGTTCTTTTATCTTCACTGGTGCAAGCCTATATGGAATGTCGCTATATTGTGAAGCAAATTCAATGACTGCCGCCAGGTTGTTTTTATGTTGTTCTTCTCTAAATAAAGCTTCCGATATCTGAGCCGTTTGTGTTTGAACTTGATCCTCTAGCTCCTGATTAAACATAGATAATTTATGGTTAGACTCTTCAATTATTTTTTTTGAATACGCTAATTGTGCATTTTGATTTTTGAGTTCTGATAACTGTCTACGAATGGTTGTACTCATTTTTCGTAAAATCATCGTGATGTTCATGAACTCAGTAAATTGGAATTTTTGTCCACTTGGATCTTCGTTTTTAGCGTAGCTCACAATGGTTTTTTCCATCAGTGTGAATTGTTTTTTAATCCATCGATTAAAGAATAAAGCAATAGTAAAACTGACTATGAGAGTAAATCCGAAGATAATTGAAAGGGTTTTTCGTGATTCATTCATCGCTTTCAAGCGGTATGTGTTTGAAAATCTATATTCAAGATTCAGTGTCAAAGGTTTGAAAAGAGATGTGGAAGAGTAATGAAACGGTTTATTGAATGCTTCATTGTCTTTATCAGATTCAATAGGGTGAACAATACCAAATCGGTCTGAAGAAGAGATGGAAAAGTATTCTTCTTCATATAAGAAATGAGAGAAAGAATGCTCAATATCAGCAAAATCAATTAACAAAATAATATAACCAAGTGCTTGGTAATTTTTATTACGGTCTAATGTATAGGCCAGCATTGGGGAAGCAATAGCGACACCTGACCCCGATCCTTTATTCTTTTGGTGTTGGGCGATTTTGGGTTCAAAAAAAGTCGAATGAAACATTTGCCCCTTTTTATAGACATCCGTTTGTTGTTTCAATTCAGAATATAATTGGCTTTGCTCGAATTGGTAATCACTGCCATTGAAGTTGTACAAAGGTTCCCAGTCGGCATTTACAATATATACACTATTAATGAGATTCGAGAAGTTTCTAAAGCGATCAAGGTTTTGGTTGATAACCGATGAATACAAAATATTATCAACAGCTTGGATGTTAAAGCGGTCGTGTGAAAGCCAACTTAAGCTGTGTTCAATGCGTGCAAATTCTTCCTTTAGCTGACTATCTATGCTGCCCGCGATATTGGAAATCTGTTTTTCCTTTTCCTGCATATCGGTTTGTACGATACGTTTTGTAATACTGTTACTGGCAAAGATGAGCGGTGCTACTGAACCTATAATAAGAAAGTAGGCAAGGACTTTTCTAAGGCTTAACTTGGGAAATCTCATCGCGAGGACTCAATTTTTGATTCAAATTGATGAACAAGAGTATCCATGTAAAGAGTGACCTCTTTAGCAGGCATACCATCAAAATAACGATAAAACCCACGAGACAGCACTTCCCAAACAAATGAAAGGCGAAGAGTGGTTGGCATAGGTTGCGCTACGAGGTACTCATTGTAAATAGCAAATGCGAGTTCATCACTGGCAGTAAAAACTTCTTGGTTTACTTGTTTGAATGAAGAAATGTATTGGTATTTTTGACTTAAACGTTTTAGAAAAGCCTCATCTTGCATTGACTGAATAAAGCGTTTAACTAATTCTCGTTTCTGTGGGTTTTGGAAAGCCCCTTTAGTTACCGCTATGACTTTACTGCCGGAAAGCGACTGCATGGCATTACCTTCATAAGTCGGTAAGTTTGTAATGCCTAACTGAGCGCCGAATGTATCGTTCAATGATTCAAATGCCCAGTCACCATCGATTAAATATGGGACTTCGCTATTCAAAAATTTGTTTCGCGCACAGTCAGAATTGCATTCGAGTTCAATATTGAGCTTGCTTAATAATTGGCGATAAAACTTCAAAGATTGCACCATTGACTGGCTCGTAAAATCTAACTGTCCAAGAGGTTTTTGTTGAAAGAACAGTTCCATAAATGCAACAAAGAAATACATATCCTTCGCTGGGAAGGTTAGTAGTTGTTCATTTGGATGATCAATCGCATAGGAAAAAAATTGCTCCCATGTGAGATTGGGGTTTTGAACTAATTGTTTATTATAAAAAAGCATTAAATGGTTACCCAAGAACAAAGGTAGCCCCATATATTCTTGGTGCACTTGTACACTTTTAATGGCTGTTTTTTCGAGCTTAGCTTGCTCAATCCATTCAGAAGGAAGTGGGTTAAGAGCAATATACTCATGCAGACCTAAGTAATCAGAAGGTAGGAATATAAGATCTGGCATGTAATTTCGGTTTTGCTTAGCTAACAGTAATTCTGCTTTGATGTTGCCATTTGCAAACTCCCGCGTGGTAACCCTATGCCCTGTTGATTCCTCAAAGTGCTTAGCAATTTGATGGTTCACGTCGCCATTGAATGCGCTCCACAACTCAAGAGTTTCAGCCTGTAATTGTGTAGTAAAAGCCAGGGTGGTGATAAGCAAGAGTCGCTTCAAAATGTTTCTCAGGATTGGTTTATATGCAATTAGATATAATAAATTTCCCAAATGAAACATACAACATGATAGTTTGTATTGTGTCGTGTTTTTCTCTATTAAGTGTTGACTTCGTGCTAATGGTCACGAATTTTACCTGTGTTTTTCTATGAGAAAATTTGAATTTAAATGGAAAGAAATAACATCTTGATTAGTACTTTAAAAATCTAGTGAAAGTGCGAATAGTAGCAGCACTGGTAAAGTCACAATACTAAGGAAGTTGCCAAATAAAACCATTGAAGCGACATTACTTGGTTCTACTTGAAAACGCTCAGCAAACAAGTAATTCATGACCGCGGGTGGCAGCATGCTAAAAAGCACCATCATTTGTAAGTGGAGGGTAGGGAGCGGAATAAATAAATAGATAATGGTGAACGACACTGCCCCAGTAATGATAGATTGAAAAGTGCTGATTATTCCAACTTTAACGCCACTGAGCTTGAGGTTGACCATTTGAGACCCCAGAGAGAGTAACATAATAGGTACCGCTGCTTGCCCAAGCAAAGACGTTGCTTCATAAATTGGTTTCCAGACTGAAACTCCAGCCAAATTTAAGAGCATAGCTAGGGTAGCCGCTAAAAATATCGGCATGGAGAAAATTTGCTTGAGTGGATTACCTTTACTAAGCAGAGCTAGACCAAGGCTGATATGCACGCATGCTGAAACCACGAATAATAAAACGGCTGGCGCAAGTGCGGATTCACCAAAAGTGTAAGTAAAAAGTGGAATGGCTAAGTTGCCACTATTACGAAACATATGGGGTGGAGCCCAAGCTTTAAAATTTAACTTCCATATTTTGCAAATGGGCACCATCAACAAACCTGGAACTAAAAGAGCGATTAGAGAAGCATAAATTAAAGGAAGTTGCTCAGTATTAAGGGGCATCATCGTTAGCGAAGCAAACACCAACGCTGGTATGCACACATCCATGTTGATGCGGTTAATTGGTGCAAAATCAGGTTTAATCCATAACCCAATAACAAACCCAACCCCTGCTAATGCAAATACGGGGAATAGAATACTGACAACTTGTTCGAACATAGAGTTCCTTTCTAAAGTTCATGGGAAGTGCTGTTTTAATCGGGGCACTCTTAGTAGGCATCTACCAGATAAAGCGGTAACTAGAGTGACTTTTGCCACTCACTTAATGCTTTTATATGAGATGGACCGATGCCACAACACCCGCCAATAATGGTTGCACCGAGTTGATACCAACGTTTGGCATAAACTAAATGCTCTTCAGGTGTCATTTCTCTTATTGCTTGCAAAGTACCATTGGCTTTGTGCTCAGCTTTAATTGGCATAAAGTTGTTCGCGTAAACACCAATATCAATATCGCTGTTTGAACGAGAAATGACGTCTTTCGCCGTGATTATTGCCTGTTCCATTACTTCAGGAACGGAACAGTTAAACATTATCCCTTTTGCTCCAGAAGCACAGACCATTTCTGTGGCGGTTTTTACGTATTGACCTGATCTTAAAATGGCATGCTCATGTACTTCGTCACTTAAACTGAAAGCGTAATAAGCATCTTGTTCAGATTGATTAAGCACGGACTCGATGGTTTTGAATTCTTCTAAACTAGAAATGGTTTCAACAATCCATAAATCAACATAAGGTTGCTGTGCATCAATTAAGGTTTGTATGATCTCTTTTGCTTCTTCAGCTTTAAATAAATCAGGTCGGTAGCTACCAAACGGCGGAGGTATTGCTCCAGCAACCAGTACCTTCGAGTGACAAACATTTTGTTCATCAGAGTCATGGGCACTATTAATGGAACTAGTAACGTTAACAATAGGGTTAGTGTCGGTAACTAGTTCAAGATTAGGTTTTGAAGATGCGACATCATGTGCAATTTTGGCTGCATCTCGCGCAAGCTTTGCGCCTTGATTTTGGTATAGGTCATCACCTAAGTGGAAAGGAACACATGCGTAACTATTAGTGATAATAATTTCTGCACCTGCATTAATAAAGTTTCTATGCGCTTGTTCTACATGTTCCGGTGATTCAATAAGTGCTTGAGCACTCCAAAGTGGTTGTGAAAATGGGGCGCCAATATCTTGGAGCTCACGACCCATTCCGCCGTCTAAAATAGTGAGTTTTTTCATAGTGTAATACAGGTAACCAGTTCTTAATTGCAACAATACCAGACGGTTTGCTTTAAAACCAAGAGCTGTTATGAATTTAGTTCTCCTTAATTCATCGTTACCAATTATAAAGGTTAGTATTGGTGTCTGTGCATGTTGTGAAAGAACTAATGACTAATGGAAGGACGTTGATCAATGAATACAAAAGTAGGCTGGTTTAACCTAAATTCTTAACCCTCCAAAGTATGAAGATGATGTCAAAAAGCGAAATTCAGAAAACTATTGCGAGCTTCACTTCAATTGAACAAGCTCTGGAATATTTTGATATTGGATTTGATAGTAAATTTATTGACGAATACCGACTTGAGTTGACTAAACGTTTTAACGGTTATTTGATTCTAACAAAGCCTGATGATTGGTTTTCAGCTCGTCGAGCACTTAAAAATGCATACTGTAAGATACAAAGAGGTCGTTTAGATAAGCACTCTCGGTCTGCTTGTCGAGGTTGTACATCATGCCAGCGCCGTTAAGACATTTGGTTATTCTTATATCTCTTCCTACACATCGTATTTAATTCGTAAGCCAGTTCTTAATTTATAAGTACAAATGCGCATCTAAGCACATATTAGATATGAGTAAGTGTAAATA
>NZ_JAKJSZ010000026.1:0-57507 GCF_050337535.1 Vibrio kagoshimensis | reverse complement strand
GGTAAAGAACGTCTTGATGGCACTATTCTAAATGACCTTCAAATGGTTAAGTCGATAAAAGCCTAACAAGCAATTTAAGCAGACTGCCAACGCTTGGCATTTTCAGCTCGGTTAGCTTTAGTGATTACGGTGTTAAGCTTTAGTATATCGGTAGTGTTGTCAGCTACTTAATTGGGCGTTATGCATAAAGAGGAAATATGTCAGATATAGTGAACGCAATAAATAGCCTTGCGGAACCGCGATTAATCGACTGGGCAACACTTATCGTGGCTGCTGCGTCATTGATAGTTGCATGTTTCGCAGCCAAGTTTTCACTTGAGCAAAATCAGATATCGAGCAGAGCGGAACGTGCTAAAGTATTAGAAGACCTATTCGATATTTTACACATTCTTAAACACTATGATGGTGAAAATATTGATAGTAATCTGCTAGATAAGACTTTTAAAAGGTTACAAAAAATCAAGCTTACTAGTACGGATCTTTTTTCTGAAGACGCAACTGTATTTGTAACAGAAGTAACGGAAAAAACACATGCTATGGGTACCAAAAGAGCACTGTATAAAAATGGTATACCGGATTTGTTTTTCAAAATAATTGAGTCAAGTGATATTGAGGTTGAACTTCCAAATTTGGAAGAAAAAATCGTACGGTTTACAACGAATATCGCTATTTTTTCTTCAAAGGGGCATTTGATAAATTTCATCAGCTGTTTGCAAAATATGCATAACAAAGCGTTTAAGACAGATTCCCAACGCTCGGCACTTTCAGTTTGGGTCAGCTTTAGTGTTTTAGGTGGCAAGGTTTTAGGTTGAGTGGTGGCGTTGCTCACTACTTAACGCGGCGTTATGTACTAGGAGGTAATTATCGATACTTACATTAAATTGAACTTTAGAAAGTATGTCTTATCTGAGTTTGTATTTATCATAACTTTATTGAGTTTTTTGTATTTGTTGTCAGGTGGTTATTTTCAACAACTTCACCTTTTTTTAATGGTGTTTAGTGCTGGAACTGCTATTAAAATTTCAATGTTATGGGTGAAATTTAAAAACGTATCGCTAAAAGTATCTAATAATAATGTTTTTTTGAATAATTCAGGTTGTGACATCACTTTATGGCGTAGTTTTCTCCCTTATGAAATAGGCTCGGTATTAAAGATTTCATATTCAGCGGGTGTTATGCAGAAACGTATTATTTACCTCCCTAAAGTGTATTGAACGCTACTGATTGGAAGCTACTTTCGGAACATCGTACATAACAAGCAATTTAAGCAGACTGCCAACGCTTGGCATTTTCAGCTTGTTTTAGCTTCAGTGATTTAGGCGGTAAATTTAAGTGTATTGGTAGCGTTGTCAGCTACTTAATTGGGCGTTAACTTTTGAGGAGAACTAATGAAACTTCCCATATTTAAATATCACCCTGATCCTTTGGCTACTGGATCAATTGAGGTTAGTGATGAAGTTTGCGAATGTTGTGAAAAAGCAACTGGTTATATTTACTCATCAACCCTCTATGCCCAAGAAGAAGTTGAATTTATCTGCCCTTGGTGCATAGCAGATGGTTTGGCTGCAAAAAAGTTTGACGGTACGTATGTTGATGATTACCCATTAATAAGTGCAGGTTTAGGCGAAAGTGTTGTTTCAGAAGTTTGTGAACGAACACCTGGCTATAACTCGTGGCAACAAGAGCAATGGCAAAGCCATTGTAACGATGCCTGTGAGTTTCATGGAGACGCTGAGAAAGAAGAATTACAGGCTTTGTCAGGAGAGGCTCTTGATTCATTTTTAGAGAAAGAAATGATCAAACTCGATATTTGGGTAAATATACTTGCGGGTTACCAGAAAGGTGGTAGCCCAGCGGTTCATAAGTTTAAGTGCCGTAAGTGTCCAGAAGTTCTCTATACGATGGACTTCGACTAAAAGTTAACAAGGCGTTTAAGACGGATTCCCAACGCTTGGCGTTTTCGGTTTAATTCAGCTTAAGTGATTACGGCACAATAGTTCAGGTCTGGAGGTTGGCGTTGCTCACCACTTAACGCGGCGTTAGGTTTAAATTTTAATAAAAGAACAAGGAGTTCAAATGACAATAAAAGTAGTTCCTCAAGCAGTACTACTGGGATTGCTGATATCTTCATCGGCTTATTCTAAAGATCTATCAGGAGTTTTAGGTGTCGAATAGCCTGGATAGAAGGTCGCAAATGGGAATGGACTGATATTCGCTATTGTGAGGGAAGAATTAAGGCAGTCGTCTCTGAACGAAAACTAGATGTTCAAACCCAAAATCTCGACTTATTAAAATGTTCTGCGGAAGACAGTTCATCTATTGTTAGGCGCGTTTCTGCAGAAATGTTGATTAGAGACCTAGAGGTTTTGGGAGACAACGCTAAAGGATTCGCTGAAAAATTTGCATTAGATAAGTCGAGTCCAGTATCTGAAAGAGGACTATTTGCATTAAAAAAACTGGAGGAAGCGGAGCGCGCTAACTCCTCTTAACAAGCAATTTATGAAGACTGTCAACACTTGGCATTTTCAACTCAATTTAACTTAAGTGATTTTTTACGGTAAGTTTGAGTGTATTAGCTTCGCTGTCAGTTACTTAATGCGATGTTATGTGTACGGTCCCCCAGCAATTTATTTAGAAATAAACTAAGTTAACTTTAAGTGTAAGTCTGAGGTGAATTATGGTTATTTCGTTACTAGCAGATAGTCCAAGTGACTCACATAAAATTGCTCAATGGTATTATGATGAGTGGGCTAATCATGCCAATACAACTTTAGAAATGGTGGTATTGGATGTTATGACTAAATCGATAAACCGAGACGATTTCCCCATGACATTCATCTGTAAATTAAATAATGACCTTATTGGTGTGGCTGAACTAAAACTTCAAGAAAATACCAGACTTCCAGAATACAAGCATTGGCTGGGTGGTGTCTTTGTTGACCCTTCTCACCGCCTTATGGGTGTTGCAAGTCAATTAATCTTCGCAGCTTTAGATAAAGCAGAGGCTTTGGGAGTAGGAACTCTGTATTTAGAGTGTGAACCGCACAATACTAGTTTGTATCATCGCCACGGTTTCAATGTCGATCATTCAGCAAGTGAAACTGGTGGAATGACTGTGATTATGAGTAAAACATTTAATACATAATAAGCAATTTAAGCGAACTGCCACGCTTGGCATTTTCAACAAGAGCCATACTTAAAAAGTATCATCTATTTATCGTAGATAAATGATGTGCAAGTCGCGTTATCCGCTAATAGGCATCTTGGTTTTAAATATATCTCTTATGTACATAAGGTTAGCCAGAGCCCCCTCGGGAAAGCCGAGTTTGATTTAGGGGAAACAGGAAGTAATGTAGATTTAGGTGTGCGAATACAAGGCTTATCTTCAGGAACTAGATACTTACTGCCTAGGTATCGTGTTGATATGAACCCCAAACAGTATGTTGAAGATAACATTGAAGAAGTTATAGCAAGTAAAGAAACACTGACATTTCAGCATGTTCCTTTAAAAAACATGATAGTTATTTTTATACGATTGAAAAATCGAAGAAAATAGTGAATTGAGTCTCTAAGTTCTATTTCGATTTAGTTGTAGTTACTTAGGTATAAATTTGAGTGAGTGATCAGCGTATCAAATACTTATATTGGCGTTCTATGCTATTCTTCGTTTTTGACTTTATTAGGTGATTTAAATGTCGGAACTGTATACAAAGCATGCGATTAAGTATGATGAGGTAATAAAAGATAATATTTATAATGCTCTTTTAGAGCGCCCATCGACAATAGCCTTACTCGACAATGTTAGTGGTATGGATGTTATTGATATGGGATGTGGTTCAGGTGTTTATGCCGAATGGTTTATTGACCATAAGGTGAATCATTTAACTTGTTTAGATATTTCTGAAGAAATGGTGTCTTTGGTTTCTGAAAAATTCGGAAGTCGAGTAAAAACTTACTCTCAAGATGTATCTAAGGGATTACCTTTAGAGCCTGATAATAGTGCAGACGTCATTATATGTCCGTTAGTACTGCACTATATTGAAGATCTACATGCTGTTTTTAGGGATGTTCAACGTGTCCTTAAGCCTGGTGGGTATATGGTATTTTCTACTCATCATCCTTTTGCAGACTTTGAATGTTCTAAAAGTGGGAACTATTTTGAACGTGAATATGTTGAAGAAGAGTGGAATACTATTGGTGAACCAGTGAAAGTAGCATTTTATCGACGTTCGTTAACTGAAATATGCGATGCAGTTTGCTCATCTGGACTCTTTATTTCAGCGATTAATGAAGGAACAGTAGATATCAAAGCAAAATCAATTTCAGAGTCGACATATAACCGCTTACAGAATAACCCTAACTTTATCTTCATGAGATGTAACAAAAATAGCATATAACTAACCGTTTAACTCTGATTTCCAACATTCTTAGTTGAACAAAAAGTGGTTGAATAGAATAAAATAGTTGAAAAATAATCTCAAACTTAAACTGTATTCACAGTGTTTAAAAATTTCTGAAATTGTTCGCCGCTCTCCTCGTCAACTCCAACGGGTGAAAGAAACGACAGGCTTTTGTCCTCATGATTTTTAGAGGTGGTACTTTAGATCGGGTACTCCACGTTTATGCAATTGCCTTTAAACGTGGGAGCGCTGGTGGAAGTTAGTTGTAATTCCTAAAAAATATTTAGAGCACTATACAAGTGTTGAAAGTTTATTGGTTTAAACAGGTCTTTCATAAAAGTAACAGATTATGTTGTGAATAATATTGGTGAACATGATGGGGCACAGTATTGATATGGTTATGTAATCAAAGAATCTATGCTAAGTGTGAGTTTATATAGTAGTGTTGTCAGAGACTTAATTGTGTTTTAAAGGTTAAAGGAAAATAACAAAGACGTATAGGTATAGAAGGACGACTCGTATTTTAAATTTAGTTAGCCTAGAAGGGAGAAACTTTGGAAAAATCTAAGATTTGGACGAATGAAACGTTCAAAGGTGTAGAGCTTCTTTCTGCAAGTTATACAAAATTTGAATTTACTAAACATTGGCATGAAGAGTTAGCCATTGGAGTAATAGAGGAAGGTGCAGAAGGGTTATACTATCGTGGTAAAAACCTTGTTATACCCAAACGTCATATCGTGGCAATTAATCCATCTGAAGTTCATACTGGCTTCGCTGGTTCACCGAGTGGTTGGCGATATAGGATGTTTTATTTTAATTTGGAGGAGCTTAACAACCAATTTGCGAACCGTGATATTCCAATTGATCCAATTATCGATAGTCCAATCATTTATGACGAATGTCTTTTTAAAATTTTACTCCAACTACATATGTCGTTAGAAGAATCGTCATTTAAGTTAACTAAAGAGTCTCTATTTACCTTATCTATTGAAACGTTATTTAAGCAATATGGTGGAGCTAAAAAAGAAACAATTCATACTATCTGCACCAAAAGTAGCTATCTCGCGAGAGATTTTATACAGGATAATTTCGAATATAATCCTTCATTATCTGAATTAGAAATCATTTCAAATTGCTCAAAATTCCAGCTAATCAAAAGTTTTAAAGCCATTTTTGGAATTACACCACATCAATATTTACTTTTGACAAAAGTTAAGCATGCAAAAAATTTACTTTCTAAAGGTTTAAGTTGTGTTGAAACCTCTCTTGCTTGTGGTTTTTACGATCAAAGCCATTTTACTCGTAATTTTAAAAAGGCGTATGGTATTTCCCCATCAAACTACTTAAATAGAATTAGTTAACCTTCAATTTTGTACAAGACCGATACAATTTGTTTGGCTAAAATTTTTTCTTTTAGTTAAGGGAATCGTATGAGTTTATTTATAATTTGGTTGGGAGTAATGTTTCCATTGGTGTTTAGTCCTGGTCCGGCAAATATTGTGTTTGCGGCGTCTGGTGCTAGTGTTGGAGTTAAACGTTCGATACCGTTAATTGCTGGTATAGATAGTGTATTTATTCTTAAATCTATCATCATAGGCTTTGGTTTAGGAGGGTTTGTAAAAAACTATCTAGAGGTGATGAGTAGTTTACAAATGCTAGGTTCGATTTATTTAGTCTACGTTGCCGTTAAGTTTATTCGTATGAATTCGGCTAAAGAAAAAAGTATGACTACCGAACTTGGATTTTTTGATGGTTTACTCATTCAAGTATTAAATAGTAAAGGCTGGTTGATGGTTTTCCTGATGTTCTCTTTGTTTACTGAATCATCACAGGAGGCTTTTGGAGATAAGGGTATATATATTTTAATCACTTGGCTGGCTTTGTTAAATATATCAATACATTTTATATGGGTTTCGATGGGTGATGTTTTATCACGAGTTTCAGATGATCCATTATATGAGAAAGGGCTAAATTATTTCTATGCATGCTGTTTGCTGGCTGTCAGTGTTTGGTTGATCGTTGAGAATCCAATGGTGGAAAATTATCTGGATATTAGTATATAAACAACTCGAAATTTAAATGCTTAAATTCTTTTATTACCAAAATTATTTATTAAAACTGTCTTTAATGATAATTCGGATAATTAATCATGATGCTGTGCTATTAATAATTGTTAACCATAACTGGTTTTAGTTATAAAAATCAATTACTTAGTCGATTAAAGTTGTTATAAACTCTGACTTCAAGGATCTGCCTCAGATAAAATCTTCATCATTGGGTGTGTTTTCCAATTTGAAGATAAAGAAAACATTGCGATATGTATGGGAAAGCTCTTCACTTATCTAGGTGGAAATAATCGTGCGATGTTCTGTAAATTACTGAATTTTTTGTACTTTGTTGTGTTTATCTGATCGGGCTCAATATTCAGCACTTCGAGATTGTAATTTTATTAGATATAAATATCATGCCAGTTTATATAATCAATAAGAGTTATTAAAATGAAAGTGAAGTTACCTTGCATAGTTTTAGCTATGTCTTTAGTTGGGTGTGCAACAACAGGGCTAAAGAAGGGTACGTTTATACACCTAATAAATTATCAGAACTTTTGATAGGTAATTTGTATGAGGCTACTAGTAAACTCAACCAAGAAGAAAACCTTTCTGCTGTATTTGTTGAAGATCAGGCATTATTAAAAATTGAAATTAAAGCGGATCGTGACAGCCGATATATGTGGGGGGTGCCAGGTAAACGTTTGCATGAGCAACTATGCACTAGTGATGAAGGTTTTTTTGCAGCGATTCGTGAATCTGGTGTTGGGATTGAATATACGCTTATTGATGAATCTCATAGGCAAATATTTGGTCCCTGGAACGCTGCTGCCTGTTTATAAGTAGAGTTTCTCAAGCACGTACAAGTTTAATGTACGTGTTTATTTATATTGTATATCTTTATTTCCATTATCATAACGACCACCAGATTTGGCTATTTTTTCAAACTCAAAGTTTAGCTATTCAAAAAGTAAGATAAAGTTGCTTTAAAATTGTAAATATTGATCTACTTTGAGGAGTGTTGAACGAATTCTTATCCTTCATATATCGTTTACTTGCCTAACTTGTGGTGACTTACATTTTTGAATGTAGGCTACGTCAATATAGGTTTTACTACTCTGAAATCAATTTTTCAGTGTTATTGTTTAACAACTTAAAGTGCTTTGTATGTTATAAAGCATCTAAAGACTCATTAAGAGACTTGAAACGCATACTTTATAAGCATAGTTTAAGTTGAATCCTTACCAATGATATTTTCTAACCAAAAGCAGTTTAGTGGTTGGTTTAAATAGATTATATACAAGTTATAGCCGTTATGACTTAGAAAATCTTATATTCAAAGGAGAGGATAAATGTATAAAGTTATTCTTATGGCGTTTATAGCCATCGTTTCTTTTAAATGCATAGCAATGTCGGAAAGAGTCATTGATGATCCCACCTTAATCGGTACTTTATATTACACTGATGGGAAGAAAGAACAGCCTGTTGTTGCAATGTGGGGAGGCTCCGGTGGCGGTGATTTTTCTGATAGTGCGGTAGTTAAACAAAGTGTTGAAATGCTTGTTGAACGTGGGTATGCGGTACTTGCCTTAACTTATTTTGATTTCAATAGTCAGTCAAAAGTAACCCCTCAGGCACTTAATCGTGTGCCACTTGAATACTTTGGTGATGCATTTCGGTGGGTACAGAAGCAACCTGACCTAAAGAAAAATACAATCGCGGTCTATGGGGTGAGCCGAGGTGGTGAACTGGCGCTGCTGCTGGCAAGTAAATTTGAAATAATCGACCTAGTTGTTGCGAGTGTGCCTAGCGCATATGCTTGGGGCTCATATGATAGGAATCGAACAGATAAAGATTGGATAGAATTGATAAAAACTGACCCTTGCCAAGCAGCATGGACATGGGCAGGAAAAGATATTCCTCATATCTGTAATCAACTATTAGGCAGTTATGAACCTTGGTATAACGTCATAGATAATAGAGAGCTGGTTGAAGGTTCTTTTATTCCCGTTGAAAGAAGTTCAGCCGCAATTTTATTGACTTCAGCCTCGCATGATTATGTTTGGCCATCGAAAGAGATGTCTGAGAGAATCATGTCTAGGCTTGAAGAAAAAGAATACAGCTTTCCTTTTAAACACCTATCGTATAGGTCAACCCATGATGTGCACAGCCGTAGTTGGCCTGACATATTTGACTTTATCTCGCTTCATTATCCTGTGAATGAATAATTAAGCGACTTCTATATTTTGAGGTTTTTAATATGCCTGAGAGCCTATGCGGCTCTCAGGCATATGAGATTGGCGAGTGTGGGAAACAAGCAAGAATTAAGCGGAGAGCTCGTTTCGAACTATTTCAGCTCCTGCACTTAATGCATTTAACTTCGCAGCTGCAATCGGGCGAGGTAGGGGAGCCATACCGCAGTTAGTACAAGGGTATAGATTTTCTGCATCCACATACTTAAGTACTTTCCGAAGAGTGTCTGCTACTTCTTCTGGTGTCTCAATTGCGTTGGTGGCAACATCAATAGCACCGACCATGACTTTTTTACCTCTAATCAACTCAAGCAGCTCAATTGGCACATGAGAGTTGTGGCATTCTAGTGAGATAATATCGATATTGGATTGCTGAAGTTTAGGGAAAACCTCTTCGTATTGTCTCCATTCTGTCCCCAGAGTATTTTTCCAATCTGTATTGGCTTTAATACCGTAGCCGTAACAAATATGAACGGCTGTTTCACACTTCAACCCTTCGATTGCTCGTTCTAGACAGGCAATTCCCCAGTCATTGACCTCATCAAAAAATACGTTAAATGCAGGCTCATCAAATTGAATAATATCCACACCAGCAGCTTCCAACTCCTTTGCTTCTTGATTGAGGATCTTTGCAAATTCCCAAGCTAACTTTTCACGACTCTTGTAGTGGTCATCGTAAAGCGTATCTATCATCGTCATAGGACCAGGTAAAGCCCACTTTATCGGTTGCTTGGTCTGCTTCCTTAGGAATTTTGCATCTTCTACAAAAACGGATTTTTGGCGAGAAACAGGGCCTATCACGCTAGGAACACTCGCATCGTATCGGTCACGGATCTTAACGGTTTTGCGCTTCTCAAAATCAACGCCGTTAAGGTGTTCAATGAACGTAGTCACAAAGTGTTGGCGGGTTTGTTCACCGTCGCTAACAATGTCAATGCCAGCATGTTGCTGTTCTTGTAACGATATTTTTAAAGCGTCGTGTTTTCCATCAGTCAATTCATCGCCTTGTAATTTCCAAGGGGACCATAGTGTTTCAGGTTGTGCAAGCCAAGACGGCTTAGGTAAGCTGCCAGCTGTTGAAGTCGGTAGTAATGTTTTCATAATGAATGCTGCTATCGTTGAGTTAAATATTAGGCGTAATTAGCAGACCACTGCTCAAGAACTGTTTGGTAAGGTTTGATGAAGTTTTCTTCTGCAAATTTACCTTGCTCAATTGCCAACTTGCTGCGCTCTTCTCGGTCATAAACAATTTGAGTTAGTGAATGATCCAAGTTTTTCAAGTTTGGCTGGTAGCAGTTTCCTGCGACAGCATTTGCGTTATAAATCTCAGGGCGATAGATCTTTTGGAATGTCCCCATTGTGCTGATCGTGCTGATAAGCTCAAGGTTAGAGTAATCATTTAGCAAATCACCGAAGAAATAAAATGCCAAAGGAGCAACACTATTTGGTGGCATGAAGTAACGTACTTCTAACCCCATTTTTTTGAAGTATTGTTCTGTTAAAGAGGACTCATTTGGCTGATATTCAAAACCTAATACAGGGTGTTGGTTTTCAGTTCGGTAATATGTTTTATTATCTGAAACGCTCAGGCAGATTACAGGCGGCTTTTTAAAGTTTTCTTTATAAGTTTTCGAGTTGACGAAATACTTGAAGAGTTGCCCGTGCAAAACGCCAAAATCATCAGGGATGCTAAATTTAGGCTGTTCTTTATTATGATCTAGCAGTAATACGCTGAAATCATAATCACGAACATAAGAAGAGAAGTTATTCCCAACAATACCTTCTATGCGTTCATTAGTTTTATGATCAAGAATGTTCGTTTTTAATACTTCAATAGAAGGGAATGTTTCACCACCTTCTTGAATATCCATATCAACAGAAATGATTTCAAGTTCTACAGAGTAACGGTCGCCCTTAGGGTTGTCCCAACTCGCTAACGCGTTGAAACTATTGTCAATCATCTTCAGAGCGTTTCTCAAGTTCTCTTTACGGCTCTCTCCCCTTGCTAAATTAGCAAAGTTCGTTGTGATGCGAGTATTGTCTGAAGGGTGGTAATTTTCATCAAGGCTAAGGCTCTTAATTGTAAAATTGAAGTCATTGTTCATAGTGAGCGGGTATCCTATTTCCTGATATAAAAGCTGAGTTTATTCCTGACTATTTCTGGGTGTTATATTTTATTTTTAACTTCCCAGTCAGCCTGATTGAATTTTTATTATTAACTCTGAGTGTCGTAACTAAGAATTAATAAAATTTGTGGTTCTCAGGGCTGAAAGACTTTTATACGTGCTTACGTGAATGGTTAATAATGGTTTTAATTAACATTCAATATGAAAATAATTCATGTTTATCTTTAGTTAGGTAAATTTGAGGATTGAGTGGTACTAAATTGGACTAAATATTCTAAGTAATGGATGAGATGGCGAATGGTAGTTTGAAGTCTATGGAAACGTATAGAGGAGGTAAGGATCTTATTGGGATGATTCAGGCTGGTGGTCTTGAGATTAAACAATAAACAATAAACTATAAAAAGCATTCGCTAATAGAAGTGTGACGTCATGAGCCACACTTCTTATTTAGAATAAGCTAAAGTTTTTTAGCGAGTGAATCTAAAAACGTGGAAATATCTTTGGCAGTAATATCCCTATGAGTCACGAACCGAATTGGATTACTTAGTGTTATTGTGATGCCTTCTTCGCTTAACTCTTGCGAAATTCGTGAGATATCAACCGTTTCATCAAGTTTTGCAAAAACAATGTTGGTCTGAACAAAATCAGGATTGACAGAGAAGCCTTCTAGTTGACTTAATCCAATCGCAAGTTTCTTAGCGTTTTCGTGGTCAACTTTAAGTTGCCCTATGTGATCCGTTAATGCGATTTTCCCTGCTGCGGCTAGGATACCAGCTTGTCTCATGCCACCACCTAGCATCTTTCTTAATCGACGCGCTTTCGCAATGTACTCTTTGCTACCAAGCAGTAAAGAGCCGATAGGAGCGCCTAGCCCCTTAGAAAGGCAGATGGTCATAGAATCAAAGTGTTGTGCTATCTCACGTACTGGCACATCTAGAGCCGCCGCAGCGTTGTAAACTCTTGCACCATCTAAATGAAGTTGCAAATTATGTTTGTTTACAAATTTTCTTGCATTCGATAAGTATTCTAGAGGTAATACTTTTCCATTAATTGTATTTTCTAAGCTCAATAGTTTTGTTCGGGCAAAGTGCGAATCGTCAGGCTTTATCGCATTTTCTAGCTTCTTGAAATCCAGGGTCCCATCAGGGTTGTTTTCAATAGGCTGTGGTTGAATAGATCCAAGAACTGCTGCGCCCCCAGCTTCATATTTGTAGTTATGCGCCTGTTGCCCACATAAGTACTCGTCACCTCGTTCACAGTGCGACATTAATGCTAGAAGGTTAGCTTGTGTGCCTGAGGAGGTGAAAATAGCCGCTTCAAAACCAGTTTCACTAGCAATCCACTGTTCTAACTCATTGACGGTTGGATCGTCACCGTAGACATCGTCACCAACATCTGCATTTGCCATTGCTTCACGCATAGCTTGGGTAGGTTTAGTTACAGTATCAGAACGAAAGTCCATGAATTGTCCTTATTGGTTTTTATTGGAAGTGGCGAATAGTTTATTGGTCAAAAGTGCTAGTCAATCAACAGTGCCAATTAATCAATGGCGCTATTTGATCAAAAGCGATAAACGATCAAATCACTATTTGATAAAACCACATAATTTGGCCTTGCTTAAGCAGGCGATGGTTTTGGTGTCCGTTATCTGGTCGTTTCTTATTTTTTCTTCAAGTTCATGCACCGAGATTTCTATAACTTCAATTATTTCATCATCATCACAAGTAAACCTTGATGTATGAACTAAGTTTTCCGCCACAAATAGGTACTGAATTTCATCACAAAACCCGGCAAGTGGAGTGACTTGACCAAGGCTACTAAAATTACCTGAGCTGTAGCCAGTTTCTTCTTCTAACTCCCTTTCTGCACACGCTTGTGGTGTTTCACCTGGCTCCATAGTGCCAGCGGGAAGCTCTAGTAGCCACTTTTTAAGAGAAGGCCGGAATTGATTCACAAGAATTATATTTCCCTCATTTGTGATTGGTAAAATCACAGCAGCACCAGGGTGATTGATCGTGGTATGTAAAATTGAAACGCCAGTGGGTAATTCGATGTTCTCTTCTACGAGAGATATGCTCTTCCATTTATGGATTACTTTATTCATTTATGGTGGTTATTTCCTAGCTAACTGCTCAAATTCATTCTTAAGCGAGACTGATGCCACAATAGCGGTTATACCAACATAGGAAAAGGATAAACGTTATTTAACCTATACTTGCATGCATACCGATTGTGATATGACTCCCAAATGTGGAATCTATGATTACAATAAAAATAGCTATGTAACCTTCTGATATAAGTACAGCTCAAATATAAAATGCACTTGTAACAAAGTGCTAACAAATGTATAAAAACATATATACAGACTCAAATGCTATTAGTTCTTGGAGTAATACAACGATGAATCCATCCATCTCTTCCCACACAGACAAAGCGCTGCTTTCAGAAAGAATAAATAAGTTAGCTGCAGCGTTGTCTGACGGTGTGTATGAAAGAGAAGATACTATCAAGTTATGTTTGTTGGCTGCGTTAGCGGGTGAAAGCGTGTTTTTACTTGGTCCTCCAGGTATTGCAAAAAGTTTGATTGCGAAACGTTTGATCCAAGCATTTGATAATAGTAGCTATTTTGAATATCTAATGACTCGTTTTTCAACACCTGAAGAGGTGTTCGGTCCTTTAAGCATACAAGAGCTCAAAGATAACGGGCGCTATGTTCGTTTAACTGAGGGCTACCTTCCTACGGCTCAGGTTGTTTTCCTTGACGAAATTTGGAAAGCAGGACCTGCAATTTTGAACACACTTTTAACCGTAGTGAATGAAAAAACTTTTAAAAATGGTAGTGAGATACAGCGCGTACCCATGCGTTTACTTGTCTCTGCATCAAACGAATTACCAGATGAAGATAGTGGACTTGATGCGCTTTATGATCGAATGCTAGTTCGAATTTTCGTTAATCGTATTCAGAACAAGCAAAATTTCAAATCGATGTTAACCACGGGGACTTCGCAAGAAGCAGTCATTCCACCAGGATTAGCTATTACTGATATTGAATATCATCAATGGCAGAAAGAGCTCGATACTTTAGGGCTATCAGATAATAGCTTCGACAAGCTGTTTGAATTGAAAACCATGCTGGAAAGTAAGATCCAAAGTCACGGCATTGATATCGCGGAATCAGATTTATATGTTTCAGATAGACGTTGGAAAAAAGCAGTTAAATTACTTAAAGCGAGTGCATTTTTCAGTGGACGAGATTCAGTAAACCCACTTGATATTATGCTACTGCAAGATTGCTTGTGGAACAGTCCTGAATCTCGAGAAATTGTGCGTAGTGTTGTGAAGGAATTTGCTCTTAACCAAGCGTTTGATCAACAAGAATCGAAACATCAAATTGAACAGTGCCGTGAAGAATTAGAAGATATCCAAGAAGAAGTTGAAACCAGCTTATCTGTATCTTTATCTCTTGGCAGCACAACATCAGGATTATTACGAAAAGATAAAGACGTTTATCAGCACGATATCAAAAATGCCAAAATGTATAACGTTGGTAGTGCCTATAACTTAGTAAAACTCGTATTACTTCAAAGCAATATGTCAGTGTCTGAATCTGAGAAGGGTGATAGCCGTTGGGTGTATGTAGCAAAAGATGATTTTGACCGAGTACTCAAAGAAGGACATGGTGATATTTACGGTTATGTAAATCAGAACACCAACTTATGTCGCCTAAAAATGGATTTAGATGCTTCAAACCAACTGGTTATTAAAGACATTGCCAACCGTTCTGTTTTAGTCAGCGTGGTCACAACAGAAGGCCTTGATGAGGAACGCTATCAAAAATGGCTAACCCGTGCAGAGCAAGCACTTAAAGAATTAACAGCCGCCGACTTCCATTTAAAGAGAGTGCGTTCAGAGTTCCATGGGGCACTGCCTCATAGCTTTATTGATCCTGAATTGCCTAAAGCAATGGAAATCAGCTTACAAAATCTTATGCAAGAGCTCGAATCAACCCAAGTTAAAAGTAGCAAGATTGTTCAGCGCATAAAATTTATGAGCCAGTACTTTGAGTAAGGGGGTAGTTTTATGTTAGGCGCAGATGGCTTAAACCTTGCCTTAATGCTGGCAGATTCAGGGATCATTGACTCGGCAGTCAATGATCTTATGGCTCGCTCTCAGTTGATGATGGCGGCAGAAAATAAAGGTATGAAATCTTCAGTAAAAAATCACCTTTTGAAGTGGCGAGGCAAAGTTAAAAAGCGTGTGACTAAAGTCTGCGAAACCGATCGTTTTAAAGAGGAGTTGGCTCTCTATCAAGAAGTGATTTATTGGAATGAAGACCAGTTTTTTGATGAGATTGATTCTGTAATCAAGAAGCTTGAATGGCATTCTGCATTTTATCTACAAGCTCGTCGTTTAATTGAACAAAATAAAGGCGTTGATAACGCCATGTTCCCGCATTACTTTTGCGATCAATGGTATCAGTACCTGTCGGATGCAATACAACAAGCACAACTTACTGAACTTGAAGCGAGTAAAGAAAAAGTACTTGCTGACCTTTACCAGCGCATGGAAACCATGAAAAGCATGGATAAAGTGACTGAATCGGGTGATGAGGGCAGTGTAGGACGATTGTGGGACATGGCTTCTGCAAAGTTAAGTAAAACTGACCTTACCGTGATGAAGCGACATGCTGAGTTCCTAACAAAAAATAAAGGCTTGCAAGATATCGCCGAACAGCTTGGTAGAATGGCTGGATTGGTCGATGACCCTTCTTTGAACAAAGCCCCAGTTGAAGAACTGCAGATGGTTGAAGAGAAGAGTGATGAAGCGGTAGATGATATTGTCGGAATTCATGAAAGTGATGACCTGAACAAAATGCTGCCAAATGAAACTATGTTTCTGGCTTATCCTGAACTTGAAGTGATTTTTTATAAACATTTAGCGGATAAGCGATTATTAAGTTATCGCTCTCAAGGTAAGTCTCGGACTCTACGCAAAGTGAAAGCCCAAAAGCCGGACAGTAAAGATGTCGATGTAGAAAAGGGACCGTTTATCGTTTGTGTGGACGCATCAGGTTCAATGAGTGGATTTCCAGAGCAATCCGCGAAGGCAATGGCTTATGCCCTAATGCAAATTGCGTTAGCAGAGGAACGTGATTGCTATGTTATTTTATTTTCCTCTGAACAAATAACGTATGAATTGACTCGCCAGGATGGTTTAAGGGAAGCCAGTGATTTCTTGAGCTACTCATTCCATGGCGGGACGGATTTAGAACCGGTATTAATGAAGTCCATCGACTTGATGATGGGAGATAAATACAAGAATGCTGATTTGGTTGTGTTATCTGATTTCATCGCACCTAAACAATCTGACGAAATGATTGCTCAAGTTGAGAAACTAAAAGAGCATAAAAATCGTTTTCACGCGGTGAGTTTATCAAAATACGGAAACCCACAGCTAATGACTATGTTTGATCATTGCTGGGCTTATCATCCAAGCTTGGTCGGGCGCTTAATGAAGAAATGGTAGAAGTAACGTTATCATCTCATTCGTTTAACTATCGACTAGTAACGCCCAATCTCTAGCTCTCACGAATGGTTAGTGATTAATCATTTTCTTACTGTTAATCGCAGACTCTTAGGTTGCTGGCTAATTATTTAGTGGTCATCAAAGAAGTCCTTATTACGTATGTATTTACTCATTAAGTGATATGAAAAAGGTCTAATTAACCAGCTAATCAGTGAACGCCCTAATCGTATTAATGATGGGGTGTTTTCATAAATACGTCCATTGTATAACCAGAGCATTTTCCCTACATGCCAATAAAGCAAAGGCACTGGTGGCATAAAAGTCACTATGTCTAAATCACAACAAATTCGATAGGTCTTTTGATTTAGCCCGTAATGTTTTTTAAAGTGCCAATCTCCTATGGCGGGTTGCCCAAAAGTCACTACGCGTTTAATACTCCTTGGGTATTTCTTTTCTAAGTAATCTGCAAATACACAGCCAATCGCTCCTCCAGAGGAGTGACCTGTTATCGCAATACGCTTTCCTTGCTCTATAAACGGTACCAGAGTCGCTTCGAGCCTTTGAATGACATTCAGCCCTAATCTGTCTTCGTTTCTTGAAGGCATGCTTTCTTGGAACAATAAATGATAAAACCCTGCATGGATTCGATAGTTCAATCCAAGTTTTCTACAACATCTTGTCCACAATAAAAAATTTAAGAGCCAATCACTGACACTGTGAGAACCCTTGATAACCACGACCACTTCTTTGCTGTCGCGACTCCAAAGGACACGAATCATGATTTTCCCGTGCATGTTGCGAATTATTCTTTGACCATTAGGGTCGAACCCATAGCGTGTTTGTTTAAAGACACGTGGATAAGCGAGATTACAAAGAACGGCGTAGCGTTCATATTGGTACCGTTTGAGAGGCTTCACGTAACATTAAATTGATGGGTAGTTACCCCAGTGTAATTTTTAAGTGTGAATGAACAGTGACTGCGTGAGATATTAGTTTAGAAGTATCGAAGAATAACAAAGTATTTGTCGGAAATAGTGCTACAAAAAACATCAAAGTGGCGCGAATTAACGCTTTTGGAATGATATTTAATCGATTGAATTAAAAAGGCAAAATTTAGTGTTGACGTGTGTGAGGAATCGGTTAAAGTACGCCTCGTTCTCAGGCAGAAGCCAAAAGAACAGATGGTGTCACCATCGCTTTTAATGCGTTGCCCTGGTGGTGGAATTGGTAGACACAAGGGATTTAAAATCCCTCGGCGTTCGCGCTGTGCCGGTTCAAGTCCGGCCCGGGGCACCATCATAGTTTGTTTTTTGAATTAGTTTTTTAAATCTCAAACGCAGTGAGAGTCGCTCTCTTTAAAAGCGGAAACATGGTAATTCGTTATTATGTTAAGAAGGCGCCTTGGCAGAGTGGCTATGCAGCGGATTGCAAATCCGTGGACCTCGGTTCGACTCCGGGAGGCGCCTCCAATCTCTTTAAGAGATATAGAATTATAAGRTATGGCGAAAGCGGTATCGAAGATGGTGTCTAACCGCTTGAAAAAGCACATTGGTTAGGAGCATCGCAACAAGTTTGCGTGCCCTGGTGGTGGAATTGGTAGACACAAGGGATTTAAAATCCCTCGGCGTTCGCGCTGTGCCGGTTCAAGTCCGGCCCGGGGCACCATCTATTTGAACYTCAYTTAGTMGTGAGMTTCAAAGAGTCGTACTCTTAAAACACGATTAAAGGCGCCTTGGCAGAGTGGCTATGCAGCGGATTGCAAATCCGTGGACCTCGGTTCGACTCCGGGAGGCGCCTCCAAATTAGAAAGCCCTAGCAGAAATGCTGGGGCTTTTTAGTATTTGCTTATTAGATATCAGCTCAATAAAATATTCGAGCAATGTAGCGAGTCACTCACAATTTACAGCTTATTTTTGTATCTCTGCTAGCAAGTGTTTCTTCATCCTTGCTGTGTTCTGCTTCTAAACTGGTGACCTCTAGTTCTACAACGGCGACACCATCTTTGCCATTCTTTTTCACTTGATACATAGCCGCGTCGGCTTTTTCATAAATATCTTCAAATTGATGAGTTTTGCCTGTAAATAAACAAGCTCCAATACTAAAGCCTATCTGTATATTTTTTTCTGATGCGAGTAACGTCGGGGAAATGAAAGAAAGGATCATGTCACATAATCTCATGATTTCGTGGCGTTCAGAATAGCGGCAAAGCAATACAAACTCATCGCCACCCAGCCTACCAATTTTGCTTTTATTTAATGCGACTTCGGTAAGCCAATTAGCTATTTCGATTAATAAATTGTCTCCCGTTTGGTGTCCAAGCCCATCATTTACCGATTTGAAATTATCAACATCAATAAAAATTAATGCAGCGGTTTCGTCACTATAATTGGATAAGTGTTCATTGAAGCTGCTTTGAATGGCAGAACGGTTTAATAAACTGGTAAGAGGATCTTTGTTTGCTAAGTCAGCCAGTTTCATCTCATATCGCTTTTCTTGAGTGATATCGATATGAGTGCCCATCATACGTAGAGGTGCGCCGTTTTCATCAAACTCGACGACTCTCCCTCTGTCTGATACCCAACTATCACTACCATCTTTATGAACCATTCGGTGTACAACTTGGTAAAGATCAGTCTTACCTGCAAGGTGATCTTCAAACGCCCCCACGGCTAGGTCATAGTCATCAGGGTGTAAGTTTTGTTTCCACATTTCAACAGTTGCACTGAGTTCGTTAGGTTGGAAGCCAAGCATTTTTCCCCATTCCATATTGAAAATAGTTAAAGAGCCGCTAGGCACATGTTGCTCCCACAAGCATAACCCTGTGCCATCTAAAGCCAGGTTTAATTTTTCTTGTAAACGAGCGTTATCTGATTTTAAACGCTCATTTTCTTTTTCAAGCTGTTCAATTCTTTTTAAGTAATCATCCATATACTTACCTAAAATCACCGTGTAGAACGAGGGACCATTTGTAAAATTAGTTTTTAACAAAAAGTCCTTTATCTTTTCCGATAACCTTGGTGTATGCCGTTAGTTCTTTAGGTTGCTCGACCAGAATGAAAGACGAAACCAAGTTATGCTAGCCGTGTCGATTTTCAATATGATAGAAAGGTCAATATGTCATGCGACACTATGCAATATTTATAAAGCATGAAGCTAATATTGATTTCATAAATGCAATGTAAGTGGAATAAATCATTCTTTTAGAGTAATAATCAGGCTATATCAGTAAACTTTCCGTGGTATTTGGTCAGGTAAAGTGAACCTTACTCATCCATAGGTTTTTAAGAGAACTAGAAAGAAAAATTGATGGGTAGGGTTAAACTGAGTTGGTTTCCTGCAACTGAACTTGGGGGTTTAATGAGCGGTTGCGCTCGGTATACGAGATCAATCGCCTCCTTATCTAACGAAGAAGTACCAGAGCTTTGGATCAGAGATACATTGATAACGTGACCATCTCTGTCCATAGTAAAACGTATCACAGGGGTGCCTTTTTTCTTCATACGTTTTGCTTTCCTTGGATATTTCTTCTTCTTTTCTAAATGAGCATGTAACGCCTGTTGCCAACTTATTTTTGCTATCCGACCATTCTCAGAAAGTTGTCCTTGTCGTAGTGCTGCCGCCGCATTCGCTACATTACTTGCGGTTATGTTTTTCTTTGATTGTGCTTGCTGTGATATGGCTTGAGACTCTGTTTTTAGTGGCTTATTTTTTTTGATGGGATCCACCGTTTTCGATTTAGCTTCTGGCTTAATTGGTATCTCAGTGACTTTTTTCTTTGATTGCTCTGGCTTTACAGGCTTGCGTGTATGCTTTTGCGGCTTATCAGCTTTACTTTCGGTCGTTTGGTTCTGAGGTGGGGATTTTTTTACTACCTCTTGATTATGTTTGTTAGGAGCTAAGAATGTTGAAGGCTTTTCTGCTTCTATAATAGGAACAATTGAAGGTGAAGTTTGTGCAATAAAAACTTCTTCTTTCGGTGGTGTTTTCAATACCTCTTGTTGAAGAATCTCTTTTTGCGGATCACCTAATACAGTGTCCTCAATTTTTTGTTTGTTTGAAGCGAGAGGCGCAACAATAGTGACGACTATAGGAGCTGCTTGTATTGGAGGTGTAAAATCATATTGCGGCGTCCACATATACGCCACAATAAACACCAAATGAAGAAGAATACTTGCAGTTAGCCCAATCAGCAGGAAGCGTTTCTTAGGCTCTTTTATATTCACTGAAGGATCAGCAAGCAGGCTCATTATTGGCTCCCCACCGGTAATTCAATTCCCACTAATGCTATTTGACCGTAACCCGCTTTAACTAATGCGTTCATCACTTTCATTAAGTCTTGGTAATTAAGATCTTTATCTGCACGTAAATAAATACGTTTATCTTTTCCTTGTAATGCCGAATCAAGTGCTGGCTTTAATGCGCTTAGCGTCACAACGTCACTTTCACCAAGAGTGAGCGACATATCCTTTTGAACAGTTAGGTAGAAAGGTTCGTTTGGCTGCGGTTGTGGGGCAGCAGATGATGAAGGCAAATCTACAGGTACATTAACCGTCGCCAGTGGCGAAGCGACCATCACTATAATCAGCAGTACAAGCATCACATCAACTAAAGGCGTGACATTGATTTCATGATTCTCAGTCATTTCATCACTGTCTGAAGAGGTTTTAAACGCCATGATTAACCCGCCTTTTTTATATCTGAATTAAGGTTGGTTTCATTGTGGCTTTTTCTATCGAGCTCTCTGCTGACTAACACCATGCTTGCCGCTGAGACATCCGTGACTAATGCTCTGTACTTTCCAATAAATCGAGTGAAGTAGTTATACATAATCACAGCGGGTATGGCGGCTATCAGCCCAATTGCAGTTGCCAGTAGGGCTTCCGCTATTCCCGGAGCCACAACCACTAAGGTCGTACTTTTGGACTTTGCTATGCCAATGAAGGCATTCATGATCCCCCAGACAGTACCAAACAATCCAACGAATGGACTAATTGAACCAACAGTCGCAAGAATACCGGTAAGGGATGTCATTTTACGTGAAAGCTCGGTTTGAACCCGTTCAAGACGTAATTGGACTCTTTCTTTTATTCCATCTGGCGTTGCGTGTCCCAGTGATGACAAATGAAGTTCATGTTGAACCGCGGTGAAAAGTATCAACTCACTCGCTTTATGATTACTTAAATTTACTTCGGCGTTTTGAATGCTTTCGCTCTGTACTAAAGTGCTGAGTAGTTTGGTTGTGCGTTTGCTTGCCCGTACTAATTGTATTTGTTTAGCAAGGAAGATAGCCCAGCTGATTATTGAGGCGATGAAAAGAGAGATCATGACGGATTTTACGACCCAATCCGCGGCGTGGTACATGCCCATCGCTGATAGGTCATGAGTAATTAACGGATTTGAAGGCGGAATGATTTGGTGCTCTATCACTTCAGGTAGCGTAGCTGGTGTTGAACTTGAGAGAGAACTTGCAGAAGGTACGGTATTTAGTGGAGAGACCGTATTTACAGGAGATACAGTATTTACTGAAGAAACAGTATCAACAGTATCAACAGTGTCTTGAGTTGCGCTAACCAGTGGGCTAAGTGTCAACACCGAAAGGGCTGACATGAGGCGAAAAAAAAGCGTATTCATTATATTGGCTCATTTGATAAGTAGTAATAGCAAAAGGTTTGCTGAGTGATATGGAAGGTATACCGAATGAGAATCAGAAATCCGTAATGAAATTTGTAAAAATAACGGATGATAAGAAGCCGCAGAGAAAACAGGTACAACTAGCTGGTGGTTCAGTGGTGTACCTGTTTAAATCGTGTACCTGCTTAAGTTAGGCAACAGTTGTTCTTATGCGTTGGTTTTTCTTATGCTTTGGTTTGGCTTATGCGTTGATTTGGCTTAAGCGCTGGTTTGACTTATGTACCAATTAGATTTACGCAACAATTGGATTCGCGTAGCCATTTGAATTAATAAGCAATGTGAATAAATTGCCAATTAAAATCGCTTAGTGAGTTTTAGGCTAACTTCATTTTGTTGGTAGGTGTAAAGCCAGTCGATGTTGCTTTTCACTCGTTTATGAGTCCAGCTAAGGGTGGGAGACACGCCTAAATACTCAATACTTGGTGAGTGAATGACTAAGGTGTAATTTTGTTCTCTGTCATTCCGCTTATCTCCAAGTAAAGCGCTGAAATCTTGATATCGGCGATCTCTCAAAGAAGCAAACAGACTGACGTCTAACCATGTGCTGACGTTTTTGTTAACCCCAAGTCGAACGCCAGACAAAGTATAAGCATGAACTTGTTGATCATTTCGTTTATTTGTCCAGTCCACACCTCCAAATAACAACCATTTATCAGGTAATTGATACCAATAAGTGAACAAAGTCGAGAATTGCCAATCAGACTGATAATCCAGTTTTCCTGGTTGATAGTTTTGATAATCAGCTTTGGTTTCGAATTTAAATGCACTTTGCTTGTTTATGGTTTTGAACCAATCCAGTTTGATTCCAGAACTTAAATACAGGCTTTTTCCTGCAAACGTATTGAACTCAAATTGTGGTGCAAAGGACACGCGATCTCTTTGGCTCTGATAACTGTACCCAAAGCTCGCTTTGACGGTTTGCTCATCATATTCGTCATGACCTGAATAACGAGTGCCATAGGTGAGCCCACTGAAAGAAACGCCATGATGACCAGTGAGTGAGGTTCGTTTATTTAAGCTCGCTTCATAATCGATACCAACAGCCTGTTGTTTTTTTGGGGTGACTCTATCGATGATGCATTGCCCAATATCGCTATGAACCAAACATGTGTAGCTTTCGGAAGAGCTGTTTAGATTGTCATTAAACGATGGTCCGAAACTAATTGAACCGCCCCAGTCATCTCGGGCTTTGAGCGCACTAGAAAATACATCTATGGTTCGTTGAATACCTTGAGTTCGAGGGTTGTTAGATGGGAGTGAAGCTTCAATTTGTTCGAATAATTCTAATGACTCTGAGTTGTTGCGGTTTTCGAATAGAACGCGTGCCAGCTCTAATTGCGCTGGCATAAAATTGGGTTGTAACGTGATTAACTGAGTGTATTCCTCTTGTGCACGTTTTAGCTCACCTTGTGAACGATAAATACCACCTCGAACATAGTGAATAAGCAGCAGGTCTGCGTTATCGAATAGTTGATAATGGCTGAGTAGTTGCTGAGCTAAGCCCCAATTATGCTGCTGAGCAGAAAGGTGCAAGGCTTGGGCGACTTGGTTTGAATCCGAAAGATCTATGCTGAACGTTGACTCAGGATCCGCTATTGAAGGGTCAATTAAATTAGAAGATGATTGCTGCGCGTTTTGACGCTGTTCTTCATCTTGCAGCTCTTCAGCTAAAATGGCGTTTTCTTTTTCAACTGCCGATAGCGCATCTTGTTGTTCAATTCGAAGGCTAGTATCAGGGTTAGATGCCACGCTCGGCAAACTGACTAATGCGCTTGGAATGGCGACAAAAGAAATAAGCGGTAGGAATAATCGTTGTGAAAGGTTGAACTTCATGGGTGTCTTAATGCGCGAGTGCTTATAAGTGAAGCACAGATGAAAAAGAAAGAAGCAGCGTGTGCTGCTTCTTTGGTTTAGGCTAAAGTATTACTGCTTTTCACCACCAAAGGCAGTATCAAGATCACTATTACTAGTGAATGTCGCGATACCTGCAAGGGAAGCCGCATCCGCACCGAAGAAGTGACCTTGAGATGAACCTTGGGTTACAGAACCAGCTTGTGTCGCGGTTGCACTGCCGTTGAACGACGCCGTTGCAGAGTCAATAGTGCTATTCACACCAACAGTTAGGGTTGCATTCGAGATACTACCCGTTAAAGTTTGGTTATTGAAATCAGCATCAAATGTTCCAGACAATTTATTGCTGCCACTAAACTTATTAATGCCGGTGATGTTGTAAGTTGCAGTCCCGCTAGTTGGTACAGTTGTGCCAGCATCGTTCCCTACGTAGTAAACCGTTCGGTTATTGAAATCTGCGTCTTGTGTACCCTCATACCATTCCCCAAACCAAATGTCTTGGTTCGCAACTTGTACAAAATTGTAGTGAGAGTTACTGAAGTGTTTACTGCCTGATGTATGAACACTGTCTCGCTCTTTACTGCTGAAAATATTTCCAGCTAAGCCGTCGAAGTCGACGCGTTTACCAGTAGCACTGCCTATTCCTGCTTTGCCTTTTGAGTGGAAAAATGGCACATAAACTTCTGATTCACCAACTTGGCGAAGTGAATTGTCGCTGATAGCACCGTCAAAACCGGCTTGAACGACAGGGCTTAGACCAAGAAATGCTGCTGCGATCCATGAAAGTTGAACTGGTTTCATTTTCTATTCCTTTTAAATGTATTTTAAATGATTGAAATCAAGCCAGTTGCCCGGTGCGCGCGACAGACATCTCACTTGCTTTCATCAAATACACCGAAGTAAGAGTCCAAACCCGTAAACAAAAATAAAATAAAAAAGCGCCTAAGTTCATAAGCGCTTTTGAATGGATAAATCTAAGTAAATATATTGGCTATCGACTAGTGAATGCGTAATTCCCACCAGCTCTTCGGATTGGACTGTAATCACCCAAGCCGTAGAGGCTCCAGGCAAAATCAAGGCTTATATCCGTGGTTTGACCTGCAGTTGGAGGGGAAAGGATTGTAATTACTTCTTTTGTGCCAGCAGGAATAACGTATATTTCGCTTTCCTTTAAATCACCAAAGGGCGTTCGAGCTATTGGTTGTACAGTATTCGATCGATCTCGGAAGGTACTAACCGTTAAAGTGATGTCATTGGTTACGGCTTCGAATGTATAAGTGCCGAGTTCATAATAGTCTGGGAGGTCACCGCTATCTTGTGTCTTATCAATGGTCCATGTATTGCGATACGGTAATAGAACAGGGTTGGGGTCATCATCAGTCATTACCTTTGCATGGGGGCCGGTCAGCGAATCCACGCGCACATAGGCTGCTTTTGATGGAAATGATGACAACTCTCCATCACTGACTTCGACAGTAATGCCATAGTCACCAGCTACGTCTGCTAAAAAATGAGGTTTTGCTGAGCTTGGGTTAACAATGACAGTGTTTGACGTTTGCGGTTTTGAGATGAATGACCATAGGAAAGTGATCGGGTCACCATTTGGATCTTCGCTTGTACTCGCGTCTAATGGGATCGTCATGCCTTCAATGGCACCCATAGGGCTTCCTGTCCCTCTTACAATTGGTGGGACGTTCTCATAGTAGAAAGAAACAGTGATTGTATCACTAGCGGATGCTAAACCATCGGATACAGTAACCTCCACAATGTAATCCCCGATAGTATCTGTCGATAAATCCGGACTGTTATTGTAAGTGCCTTTAAAATAAGTGGTAGTGGTTGTATCCAGTCTTGGGCTACTGTTTTCTGGTTGTTGTATGATTTTCCAGCGAAATGTCAACTCATCATTATCAGCATCATTTGCTGAAGCAGACAGGTCAGCTTTACCAATAATATTCTCTCGGTAATGGTCATTGAATATCGAAACCGTCGGTGGTGAGTTTTCTCCATCAGAAACCGCAACAACTTTTACTTGATTGGTTCGGCTGCTGATGGTTCCATCATGAACGACAAGATCAACAACATAGGTTCCTAATTTGTCTGCTATAAATGTGGGCTTTATGGCATCGACCTGAGACAGTTCAGCTAGGCTTTGAAGCGGGGTTGAGCTCAAAGACCATTGATAGGTAATTTCGTCTTTATCATAATCAATACTTGAGGTTCCATCGAGTTGTACCCGATCGCCTTCCTTCACTTGCTGATTTATGCCTGCAATCGCAATCGGTCTCTGGTTGTTCTGCAAACCTGGATCGGTACTTGGAGTGTTGCTATCTCCACCACTGTTACAGCCTGTTGATAGCGCAGCAAACAATAAGATGGGTGCCCAATGAAAAGTAATATGCATTTAGAATTCCTGATACAAATCTTGAGTGGAATACAAAGAGTTATACGCTCATTAATATCCAGCCGGTTTTGAAAGTTGTAATGATGTTCTAACCGATACACCGAGCGAACTATGAAAACCCATAAACCAATTTGACTGAGGATTCGAAAATAAAAAAAAGCGCCTAAGTTCATAAGCGCTTTTTTGAATGGATTTAGCTAAGTAAATGTATTGGCTATCGACTGGTGAATGTGTAACTGCCACCCGCTCTTCGGATCATATTGTAATCGCCCACACCATAGAGACTCCATGCAAACCCAAAGCTTATATCTGAAGTTTCACCTGAAGTTGGAGGAGAAAGGAATGTAATGGTTTCCTGTGTGCCAGCAGGAATAACGTATATTTGAGCTTCCTTTAACTCACCAAAGGGTGTTCGAGCTATTGGCTGTACTGTATTCGATCGATCTCGGAGGGTATTAACCGTTAAAGTGATGTCATTGGTTACGGCTTCGAATGTATAAGTGCCCAGTTCATAATACTCTGGGAGGTCACCGCTATCTTGTGTCTTATCAATGGTCCATGTATTGCGATACGGTAATAGAACAGGGTTGGGATCATCATTAATTGTTACCTTTGCATGGGGGCCTGAAAGTGAAGCAACGCGTGCATAAGTGGCCTTGTTTGGAAAAGATGAGAACTCTCCATCACTGACTTCGACAGTAATGCCATAGTCACCAGCTACGTCTGCTAAAAAGTGAGTTTTTGCTGAGCTTGGGTCCACTATGACAGCGTTTGACGCTTGGGGTTTTGAGATGAATGACCAATGGAAAGTGATCGGGTCACCATTTGGGTCTTCGCTTTGACTTGCGTCTAATGGAATAGCCATGCCTTCTATGGCAAGCATGGCGGAGCCGACGCTTACACCTGGTGGAACGTTCTCATAGTAGAAAGAAACAGTGGCTGTATCACTGGCGGATGCTAAACCATCGGATACAGTAACTTCCACAATGTAATCCCCGATTGTATCTGTCGTTAAATTCGTGCTTTTACGATAGGTGGAAGTGGTTATATCCAGTGTTGGGTTACTGTTTTCTGGTTGCTGTATGATTTTCCAGTGATATGTTAACTCATCATTATCAGCATCACTTGTTGAGACTGACAGATAAGCTTCATCAATAATATTCTCTCGGTAATGGTCTTTGGACATTGAAACCGTCGGTGGTGAGTTTTCTCCATCAGAAACCGCAACAACGGTGACTTGATTAGTTCGGCTGCTGACGGTTCCATCATGAACGACAAGATCAACAACATAGGTTCCTAACTTGTCTGCTATAAATGTGGGCTTTATAGCATCGACCTGAGACAGTTCCGCTAGACTTTGAAGCGGGGTTGAGCTCAAAGACCATTGATAGGCAATTTCGTCTTTATCATAATCAATACTTGAGGTTCCATCGAGTTGAACCCGATCGCCTTCTTTCACTTGCTGATTTATGCCTGCAATCGCAATCGGTCTCTGGTTGTTCTGTAAGCCTGGGTCGGTACTTGGAGCGCTGCTACCCCCATCACTGTTACAGCCTGTTGATAGCGCAGCAAACAATAAGATGGGTGCCCAATGGAAATTAATGTGCATTTATAATTCCTGATACAAATCTTGAGTGGAATACAAAGAGATATACGCTCATCGTTTATCCAGTCAGTTTTGAAAGTTGTAATGATGTCCTAACCGATATACCGCACGAACTATGAAAACCCTCAAATGAAAACCTGAGTTTTGTTAATAAAGATTTGGGTGAGATGCGTGTTTTTTCAGAAACAGATAGATACGAGCTTTAGAAGGAGAGGGGCGCTGGAGGCGGAAATATGGTTAGGTGTCTTGCTGGTGGGGCAATTAAATTCGTTGCAACTTAGATAAGAAAAATCCGAGTGCGATTAAAACACTCGGATTTCATAAAAGATATATTCGCTTTCTCGTTATTACTTAACTTTGAAGATACCTCTTTGTTTCTCTACTCGACTACTGATCACAGATAACTAAGATGGAAACTTGTGATCTTTCTTTATCAATCGTTTGGAAATCATGTTTAGGGTAACTAAGTTGGAAACTGTTGGTAACTTGGAAGTCTTATTAAACTTTGTAGCGATAACTAAAATGGAAACTAAGAGGGTAGTAGGGATTAGTCGGTTTTAGCTTCCATACAGCGAACCGCCACTGTTTGATATAGTTAAGGAGAACATCATTGAGAAATGGCCTGCTAGAGCTTCATTTTTTGTGGCACTCTCTTTCAAACCTCTTATTCTGATGTTTTTCTCAAACTAGCTTCTTAATCTGATACTTTTCCCTTTGGCTACATTTACTCTGATGTTTTTCTCAAACTAGCTTCTTAATCTGATACTTTTCCCTTTGGCTACATTTACTCTGATGTTTTTCTCAAACTAGCTTCTTAATCTGATACTTTTCACTTTGGCTGCATTTGATCCGATGTTTTTCACAAGTTAGCCTATTAAACTGGTGTTTTTGCTTGTTCGGTTCATTAAGCTGGCATGAAATGATCATAAGAAAAGAATTTTGAAGGCTGAATCAGTAGTAAGCCATGTAGATCAGAGCACTAGTTAGACTTCGGGCAACCTAGTTACCATCGAAGGCTACCTTTTAATTGGAATTATGTTCGTAAAAACAACATTATATAGACTCTGTGAATAATTGATTACGATCTGAATCGAACTGCCTCTTAATAGAACATTGGCTATTCGTAAACTTCTAGAGCAACGTATTCAATTTTAGATAAGGATTATGTTCTACTGGATCTGATTCAAGATGTTTAGCTATGGAGTAAAATTAAACTGTCAACCGAACTTTTAACGCGACTATATTCAAAAATGTTGGTCAAGTGGCTGTTAACAAAGAACATCATGCTGAGAAAAGCAGATAAACTTGAATCAACTAACTCCCTTAGATTAGAGATCAAAATCTGCAAATAAAAAACGCCCCCACAAGTGAGGGCGTGTTATCACCGAATTACCTTTTTGTATATACGCTTTTCGCAGTCGCTCTAACTTTAAACTTCTCCCGAAGTACCTACATTAATTCGGCTATAGAGCGGGTGGAAGGGCTTTTTCAATTCGACTAATCCTTCTCTTACCTAAGCCTATTGTAGCTGAAGTCCCGCTTGTAGACCATCATTGACACGAAAACACTTGAAAGTAGAAGCTAAGGCAGAGCAGGCATCCCGCACGGACAATTTTGTGTTAGTGAAACTACTAAATTAGCAAATTATGGATTATCTAGGGCTTTGCAAATCTCTAGTTAAGGTGGCCAAATTTAGTATTCCACTACTGGGGTTCGATAATTCTCAAAATACAATATCTAAGGATTTTCTGGAAAATGTTAAGTTCGAACCTACAGTAGCAAGTTGTACCGATGGCCTGTTATTCCTTTTTTTATCAACGAAGCAGAATCCGTTAAAGCCAGCGAGATTTGATTTCGCTAATTGATATCCTTTATAAGGGAGCCTGTCTTCATAAAGTAACAGTTCAGTTTCCGACATTGACCTGTGTAACCACTCTAAAGCGCTCGATGAATCACTTTCAAGTAAGCTTTCCGCAGTTTTAAAAGCCTTTTCATCACCATCTAACCTTTGCATCAGGAAAAGTATTTGAGCGTTTGCGCAGTGAATGATTTCGCATTCTTTATCACTATTTGATAGCCGTGGAGCGTCGCTATAGCTTATGCCTAACTTAAAAAGCAACCACGAGACGTGTGCTAACAACTGGGTGTATTCGTTGCTGTTGTAGATGTTTTCACTGTCATTGAGGATCTGAATTGGAGATTCTTTTTCATTAAAGAAACGGAAAAAAGAGATCTCTCTAAGTTTTTTAAGGTGCTTCTCATCAACTATTGGTTTTGTTTTGTTGGCATTGTCTTTAGTCGGCTGTACCTTGATTTCATGCGAACCGACAATAAACTCGTGACGGCTAAGGTTATGAATTACAACGAAGGCCATTAGTAGAAAGCTCATTTTATTGGCTTCATTATCCGAGTTCGAAACATATACCTTTTCAAGCTTATCAAGTATTTTCGTGAGCTTTTTATGTACATATTCTACTTGCTCAGGAGAAATACTTGGGTTTTCAGCGGTATCTTCATCATCTGTTCCGACAAGTTCTTCCTCATTGCGTCCTAAATGGTCTTCTCTATATAGAGAATTGCTGCCTGGCTGGATAGAAGGTATGGCATGAAGAAACATATCTAAGATTAGGTTTAAACCATCCGACGATATGGCACGCCTTCCTGACTTGGTGTGAGCGTAGTTTTCTTGATCAATGCTAACAATGAGCGAATCTCTCTCATTCGTATCACCATGAGTTTGTGGTATATATTTTTCAGATGTACCGACAGGGCGGCGTAATTGAGGTGTTAGCTTTTCAATGCAGTTAAATAGAAGATCAAATTGAGGGTAATCAGTACTTAATGATGAAACAGCCTGTCTTAACTGGCGTTCTTCAGAAGACTCACATAGTTTTTCTAGCGAGGGGACGTTATGTGTAACGACAGTAGCGATTAACTTTTCATTAAGGAGTAGGTAGATCAGTTTCCCGCAGTCTAACAACTGCTCAGATATAATAATGACCTGATTTTCTAGAGTATGTTCAATTTGGTAATAGTCACCAAACTCATCCTTGTAAAACGGCTGACAACCTCTATGGCTATCCTTGAGCTCGATTTCTAAAGACTGGTTAAGTTCTAGTTCAACAAATACCAACTCGATATGTGTAGTGTCTGTAGAGCCTTCGCTTAGCTCTTTGCTATTTACTTCCAGTACTTCTTCTGACGCTACCATATCCAAAAAGTTGGTTGAGATTATTGCGTCCTTTGCATCTCCATTTCGGAGAAGAAGCATTGCCTCAGCATTGGTATTACTGCCAGTCTTAAGCCATGCATTGCTACTGAAATTAGCACTACCTGATATGAAGAATGTTTCTTGATTGGCGATAAATACTAAAGCTTTTGCATGAGCGTATGTTGTGAACTCTGGCATACTATCAGGTTGGATAGATTTTATATCTACAAATTTTACGGTGCCACTGTGCAGTATTGTGGTATTCAGGCAAACGCTTTTAGGCTGTATTGCAATGATGGGTTTAGCTACAGAAAACTCAGAAAGATAAGAAACGAACTGTCCCGAGCTGTCAAAGAACGCTGAAACGCCGTATGTTTTGTCAACTGTTTTCGGTAGGTGCGTTTGGAGGCTTCTCCAAAGACATTCTTTATTGGAAGAGGATGAAAACAGGAAGCTATTGCTACTAGGTAGCTTCGGCTTCTTTTTAACCCATGGAGCTAAAGTCTTGGCTTTACCTAACATCTCTCTAACTATCTGAGACGAGCTTTGCCCATAATCATTCAGCCATATTTCAAACGCATGAAAAGCATCTTTAAAAATAGAAAGATCTTCTTCGTTAGATTTCTCATCGAACCTAATTACATTTGTAACTTCTAAGTTGCTGCCGAAACCAGATAGAGTCATGTTGTGGCTTCCAACTACAAGCAAGCCTTTTCTTTTACCAAGGAGCATATACACTTTGGGGTGAAATGCTTGGTTACATTTCATAGGTGCAATGCCGTATGCGTAGCCAGCAAACTTAGGTGGAAAATTCTGGATAGCCGCTTTTAACATGCGATTATCAACGAACAGTAAATGATTTGTCACACCAGCAATTTGCATTTTTCGAAGAAGGTACTCTTCATAGAATGCAAAGTTAATAGAGTAGCTTGTCATTAGGCATGAATCGTAACCACCTTTCTTCAGCTCTTCTATGAGCGAAATAGGGCTGCTCATAGGCTCACCTTCAGAATGTCATAGCCCGCAGGTTCTACTAGAAAAGAGTTCTTTGTTATACGAACCATGCCAAGATCTGCCATAATTTGAATAACTTGCTTAAATCTTGGTGACGTAAAAACTGCTGGGGGTGGCTTTATTATTTCGATACCAAATTCACTGGGTAGGAAACGAAAGGTCATCTGTTGTTGGTTTCTTAGCTTTCTCATAGCAACAAGAAAGTGGTTCTCAAGTAAGCTATGGTGAGTTAATTGTATCAACCCTGACAGAGTAGATTGTTTACTCAATTGGGTATTTAAAGTTTCACAGATAGCTAACAGATTGAGTGGGTATCTATCTAAAAAGCTTTTCTGGAGCTCTACGCTGTTATACCCCGACTTATTCTGAGTGCGGGAAACCAGTGCTGCCAAGATCATTAGGCAATTATTAGTTATGGATTCTAAATCGTTACTGCCATTCTTTGTAAGTTTCTCTACTCTGTGGGCAAGAGTCATTTCATGGTTATTTTCATCCCATCGTTCATAGTTAGGTAACTGAACAGAAAGTTGAGACAAGGTTTGATCGAATTGTTGGTGATGATAATTTGATATTACCTTGCCACCAGGCCCTTCTTGCCAGTACCACGCAGCTATTGACCGAGTGTCTTTGAAGTTCGGTCTGCGAGATTCAGTTGCTTTTAGAACACAGTAAAATATTCCTTGCATGGCAATAGAGGCTATCTCATTTCTAGCGTAATCTTGCCAGCTAGATTCAATGTTCCAAAGGTGCTCGTATTTACCTGTGTATTGAAGAGCATTTGTATAAGCCAGTTTTCGGAAGACCGCCACATCAAAACTTTGAGAGGTGTCTGTTTTAGTAATATGCTCGGTGAGAGCAAGGATATAAGCCATCGATTCAACGCGGCTGAGAGCTTGAAAGTCAGTTTCGTATTCTGTTTGATAAAGTGACGCGAAACCTTTGGTGAATAGGTTAATTAAAAGAGTTCGTTCTTCACTGTCGCATGATAGATTACATGGGCAGAATGACTTTAAATAAGTCAGAGTTTCGTAGGTAAACTCATCATTTTCAATAGTTTCCAAAAAAAGTGATGAGTTAACGTTTTGGTCAAATGCTTTGGCTAGTTTTAGTCCTACTTCTTCAATGAGCTTCCCGTTTTTAGGAGACTCACCCGCTAGTATTTTTAGGTTGCAAAGTGTGCCAAAGTAATACTGTCCTAGGCCGCCAAAGGAGTTCTTAAAGTATCGAGAGGAATCAGGATTAGTATGGCTAAATTGCGATAGCTTGAATTTTTTCCCTGAGGTGATGTCTTCGAAGTGTTTCTGAAATGTATCCTTGCCTACAAGAGCCCCAGAGTGATTAACTGTACCGTCATCACTTGTTTCATGTGCCATAGCGGCAAGTGTGAATAGGCAGTCTGCTCTTCGGAACATTTTTAAAAAAGTGTCACTATCTAACCACTTTTTCCTTTCGAAGGCATAAAACACCCATGCGTAGAACGAATAGTACCGAGCTCTATCGGTAACATTAGTGATTCCAGGAAGAAGTTTACCGTAGACTTCGATGCATGGAGCTTGCACTCCTAAATGGTCGAGGCCAGAAATCTGATTAATCGGCTTAACCCAGCCAGTATCTGAGGTAGCTTTCAAGCTCATTGTCCTACTCGTTAAGGATATACAAAACAAATATGTATAGCTGTCTATACGCTAATTTGGTGTTTAGTGATGGTCATCGGTTTCCTGATTTAAATCCAGGTACTAGGGCTCGAATAGAGTCAACATGCTCTAGCTCGTGCCTATTCATCAACTGCAAGTTGAAAGCATGCGGCGGCAAAGAAGCATCAGGCGTACAGTCTACGTGAAGGTCATTGAGCACGTAGCCCGCTAACGCCTCATTGATTGTAATGTTTCGAACGTATTGACCTTCCATACCAAGATCAATGGCTAAGTCATTTCTATTTTCATGCTTAGAGTGTGGTGCAACACTTAAGACGACATCACGGTTCCAAAGAGTATCGTCCTTTATAGTCTTGTCGTATGAGCAGTCAGTTTGCTGAGCCTTAAGAATTCGACTGATTCTAAAGCACAGGAATTTACGTCTTTTGCTGTCCCAAGCACGGATGTGCCAAGCCCCAAGTCCTTTGAATAGAGAATGAGGCGTAAGGGTTCTAGTCTCGGTGCTAGTTGAGGAACTGTACAGGACAGAAATACAGTGCTTATTCAGGATCGACCTTGTGACTTGAGAGACGATATCAATGGATAGTGAATCCAACACTGTCGCGAAGCTGATCACACCATAAGTTGTTACTGGAATTGAGTTAAGCTCCTGACCCCATGCGATTAACCTCAGAGCAGCTTCTGGGTCATGCTCAAAAGCTGGACTAAACGATGCTGACCTCATATATGCACGCAGGCTTTCGTTGAAAACCGTGTTGTCGGAAAAACGTTCCTTGTAAGCGTTAAAAGAACGGCTTGCTGTAGCAACGGCAATATCGCCGTGCTGAATAAGGTCGGAGCGATTCACTTTCCCAAAGAAGCAGAGATAGAAATCAATAAGCCTTAGTCGTTTGGTTTGTGGAGATTCGACACAACGCATAATGATTACCCTTATCAAAATGAACTGTACTAATTTACTCTAACGAATCATTTGATTCCAGTGTAATATGACACTAGTTGATTCTTTGACCGCTAGTAGACACGATACACTTGGCTCTTTTGGGTGTTGAGGCATTTCTATCTTAAACGCAGCCTCTTAACTCTGGTGGAAGTTGGAAGCACAAATAATGGACTCACTTAGTGGCAGCCGAGTCAGTAAGTTTGTTGTAGATCATTCACTAACCGAGGGGTTGAGAATATCTCTGCCGCACTGTGATGAAAGAAATGAATAAATCTGAAACAAAAAGCTCAAAACTATTAGGGATCGTACTTTTCCACTCATTTATCCCTGGGAAACTATTCAAGGTCAAGGCTATCGGGCATAGCAACAATACGGGTGATAACGGAGCTGGTAAATCCACTCTGTTAAGCTTACTTCCAGCGTTCTATGGAGCCGATCCGAGTAAGCTGGTGGATAGACAAGCGGATAAAGTTTCCTTTGTTGATTACTACTTGCCCACCCCAAAATCTGTCATCGTGTTCGAATATGAAAAGCTTGGTGAGAGAAAGTGTTCTGTAATGTATCGAAATGGCTCCAGTGTCGCTTATAGGTTTTTGACAGGAACCGCTGAACAATTGTTTTCTCAGCATTTGTACGACGAGCTAATTAAGCAAGGAAGTGAAACTCGAACATGGCTTAAAAACCTTGTGTCTCAGTCAATGTCAGTAAGTTCGCAAATTGAAACTAGTGTCGATTACCGCTCAGTAATTTTAAACAATAAAAAGCGTTTGGCCCAAAGACGTAGTACGGGTAAAAACTTAGTTGCAATCGCTCATGAGTACTCGTTGTGTTCTGCGAGCCATAACATGAATCATATCGACATTTTGACGGCGACAATGATGCGCCACAAGAAAATGTTGAGTCGTTTTAAGACGATGATTGTGGACTGTTTCTTGAACAATACATCGATGGACGATGTCCCATATAAGAAAGAGTATATCAACCTAGCAAATAGCCTAGATGTGTTTGTTCAACTAGACACTAAAAAGAGCAAGTTCGATGAAGCAGTTGCAAGTAAAGACAGCCTTGATGAGTACATAAAGCAACTAAACTCCTATCGAGCTCAAATCGCTTCTTATATGCGTCAACTGGCATTAAATGACACTCAGTTGTCTGACAAAATTCGTTCGCAGAAGGAGTTGCACGGCTCTCTGGTCAGTGAGAGGAAAGATAGACTTCAAAAGCTTGATACTGAGTTAAGCATTCATCGGACTGAGTTTGAAAGGAAATCCAAAGTAGTTGATGCTATTTACAATAAGCGTGACAAGTACGAGAACGAGGATGATATTTTAGGGAAAATCACGCTTTACAATAGCTTGAGTGACTTGCTGAAGGAAGCAGAATCTGCAAAGAAACATTACGACAACTTACTGGAAGACGTAGAAACCGAAGAAAGTACGTTTAACAGTCAGGTACAAAAACTGGAACTCGAATGTGCTAATTTCCGCTCCCGTAAGCAAAAAGAAATCAATAGCATACTTAACACTAAGGAAGATATATTCGAGCAAAAAAACGACCGTTTAGAGGCGATGCAGAGTGACCTCAACCTTCAAAAGAAAAAGTTGCAAGATGAGTTCGATGAACAGTCTGACAAGATAAGACAAGAACAATTCCGACTTGCAATTCTAGAAGGGCAGTCTTTAGAGTTCACACCAGAACAAAAAGGCGAATTACGTAGTCTGGAAAGTGATCTTGAGAGTAAGCGTGAAAAACTTAACGCTTCTCACAATGCAGTAATTCATTTGAATGAGCAACTACGTCAGGCAGAGAAAAATCATGAGAGCAGTCTTTCTACTTACCACACATGTACTAGCGAATTAAAAGAAATTTCAGATGAAATAGTTTCTGTTAGTCGTGCATTATTGCCAGCAAAAGGATCGCTCAACGAGTACCTAGATCAAAAAGTGCCTGATTGGCGCGGCAATATAGGCAAAGTAATCACTCCTAGTTTGTTAAATGCGAAAAACTTGAAACCATTTTTCGACCCAGAAGCTACGGAGTCGATTTTTGGTCTCTATTTGGATCTGGATTCAATCGCACTTCCTGATTTCTGTCTGAGTGAAGAGAAGCTTTCAGAGCGATTAGAGACTCTAAAAATCAAGGAGTCAGAAGTAGAAGTTCGGCAAGGTAAAGCGAAGAGCAGAGCCAAAAGTGATGAGCAAGAAGCAGATAAGCTTCACAAAGAAATAAAAATTCAAAGTCAAAGAACAAAAGTCTTTGAGGAAGAACTGAGCAAGCTCAATCTCCTAAAAGATCAAAAAACAGTCCAGTTTGAAAGTGATGCTGAAAGTCGTACATCTGAAGTTAAGAAAAAGAAAAGCGTACTAGAGTCTGAACTTTTTACCATTAAGTTTGAGCTGAAAGAAAAACTCGAAAACGAAGAACAGCGCCATCAACAAGAGCGTGTTCAGGTGAAAGCTAACTTCGATTATCGCTTGTCAGAAGAGGACGCGAAAAAAAGTGCTATTGATGAGCTGATCAAAAATAAAGAAAAGATAATTTCAGACAGAGTTAGTGACTACAAGTTAGCGTTCAACCAAGCCTTGATGAGTAAAGGAGTAGATCCAGTCAGTATCGAAAGAGCCAAGTCGAAGTGGGAATCTCTCGAACGCCAATGTGAGGAAACAAAAACATTTCAAGCTTTAATTCACGACTATGACACTTGGCTAGAATCAGAATGGAAATATATTGATAGCTACAATTCTGAAATTTTGGTTTTAGATCGACAGATCACGGGAGGTGAATCGAAGAGAGACGACTATGAGAAGTCGGTAAACAAAAGAATTGATGAAGTATCGTCTTCAATCAAGTCATATGAAGAAGGTCTCATTACAGTCAAGGAGGCCATAGCGAAGCTTACTACTTGTACTAACAGCCTAGAAAAAGCGGTGGATGAATCAGATTTAGCTAACGTAGAGGATGTCTCTGTAGATTCGGAATTTCATTCTGTTGAGCATGCCGTAAGTTTAGTGACAGACAAAATCACTGCTATTAACACGCTTAAGAAAGAAATCGTTAGTAAAGTAAAAGATGTAAGTAACACAATCTTAGGATTGGACGACAACAATGAAATAAAAATGATGTGGGAGCAGATGCGCTCTGCGACCATGACGAAGCTTTCAGAAAATTATGAATATGCTATCAACTACGATAGTCCTCAATTTTCCCTTGCTTGCTTGGGAGACCTTGAAGAGCTTGTCCTAAACGTGATTCCAGATGTTAGGGACGTTAAAATTGAAACTCTTCGTTCAATCTCGACTCAGGTTTCTAACTACCACCAAACCCTTAAACAAGTGAACAGTAAAGTAGATTCAGTTTCGAGCACTTTGGACAAGTCGATTGAAACAGGCAATCCTTTCCCTGCTATCGACAGCATACACATCAAACTATCAAGCAAGATCCATACTTTTGATCTTTGGAAAGACCTCAATCTCTTTAGCCTCGAGTTGGATAAATGGTCAGGCGAAACCTCAAGAGGTCTACCTTCCAAAGCGTTTCTTGCTTCTTTCAAGCAATTGTTGGCTTCATTTAAAGAGGCTCAGATATCTAAAAACCTAGAGTCTTTGGTCGAGATGGAGATAACGATTGTTGAGAATGGACGTCCAGCAGTGGTTCGAAATGATGAAGATCTAGAAAAGGTCGGCTCCGAAGGGATTTCCAAACTAGCTATTATCGTTGTTTTCTGTGGGATGACTCGATTCTTGTGCCAGGATGAAGACGTTGTTATTCACTGGCCGCTAGACGAATTAGGGAAAATCTCTATTTCTAACCTGGCCATTTTATTCGACATGATGGCTCAAAAAGGTATTTGCTTGTTCACTGCTCAGCCAGATCTGCATCCAGCCACTTACAAATACTTCGCGACTAAAAATCACATAGTGAAGAATGTAGGTGTTAAATCGTTTATTGGCGGACGTAGAAGCAAAGTCAATCCATTGCTTTCTGAGTCGAAGCAAAATCAGTCTATAGAGGTGGTTGAATGAATAAGTTCGAATCGGTTTTCCGACTGCTCATGAGTAAAAAAGTGATCTGTGAGTATGCGACTCCTATTGAGTTCACATATTTATCCGATACCAGAAATCGAAGTGACATGAACCAATACTTGTCTCGAATAAGTATGACAACAGTCGAAACACAAGACGGGCTAGGTTTTTACTGTGGATACGAGAACATAGATAACACTCGTAAGAAAAACGAAGTACTAAAAGACTTTGAAGTTTTTTCGCAGACAATGGAAGGGATAATAACTTGGCTAAAGCTAGCCCGAAATATTGACTCAGACTCAAGACCTATAATGGCTGGTGGCAAACTATCGGAGTCAGAGTTACTCGCAGCAATAGAGGAAAGTAACTCTCTTCAAAATCAGCTTGATCATATTGCACATAAACTTAAAAGAGCTCATAAAAGCAAAGAGAGTAAAACGAAGCTGCGGTCGATCTTAGATTACCTTGTCCAAGAAGGATATTTTGTATCTCCATCCTCAACTGGTTCTCTTTTTATTGCTACAGCGAAATGGTCGCTGCTTTATGAGACTTTGGAGTTTATCGCTACTAATGAAGGGATGCTGGAAATCGAAGCTGATGCTGAAAACCAACTAGATACTCAAATGGGGTTAATTTAGATGTCTCGACAGGTGGAGTCAAAAGAAGCTGTACGAGCGCTGAGTACTCATACTGAGGTAGTAGACGAGGCTTGCTATGAGCATGCTGGAGTACTTCATCATAGTGAAAGCAATAAAGCTGCAATTGCAGCGCTTACAAAACATCAGTTGGTATATCACTTAGATGATGAGCATGGAGTCCAAGTTCATTCGTCTGTTAAACGTTTACTGGATAGGGTAACTAGTCGTTATAGATTCAGAGAGCGTCATGGTGAGTTTTCTAACCAGATTGAAAACTTGGATTATGCCGTTGACAGTTACCGACGAGTTAAGGACTTCAATGATGATAAAAAACAACACTACTTAGATGAAATTCGAGAGATAACGGTCGAGATAAATGACGCCTTGGTTGAGACCGTATCTTCTTTTCATAGGATCGTTGCGGATGAATTTAGCATGGTCACTGATGTTGATGACAAAATTCGTCAAATCGGTCGATGCAAACGTGAGATCGGTAGAATCAATAGTATCTTCGAGCATTTAAGTGTGAAAAAGTTAAGAGAGTGGGTGCAAACAGACATTCACCTTGAGCGAATTCTTTTGAAGCTACTTAAATCTAAAATCGATATAGCATTGAAGGACTTAAATGTATCAAACAAAAAAATGGTCGATATGTTGGCAAAGCTTCAGCGAGATAAGAAATCTTCCAAGCTTAATCGCATTATTGATGTTTTTGCCGCTAAGTTCCAAGAAGACAAAACCTTTTCGCCATCTATAAATTCCATTGAATGTTTGCCTGACTGCTTGTCTCATGTTTCGGAAACAGAAGTACGAGCCTACGGAAATACTAACAGTGATATTCAAGCTGATGACTTAATTGATTTGGCTGTAAGGGCTCTTGCTAGCGGTGAGAGGAAAAAAGGCAAAGTTTCAGATTTAGACAGTATCGAAGTCATGGATGTCCGTGAAGATGAGGAAGAGTTTGAACTTAATGAGGTAGACGAAGCGTTGGAATTAATGTTTGAGGCTATTAAAGCTGATCTGAACATTCTCCCTCTGTCTGCTGCGCAAAGCTATATGATGTTTGACCTTAATATAGAATTAGAAGACTGGCTTTTATTGGTCGATGGATACATTAGTGCGCAAAAAATTGGTTTGAAGAGCATTGTCCAAATTAAGGAAGAAAGAGAAATAATACTTCCTTATGACGGTAATGTGATTATTAGTGACATTGTTTTTGAAGCAATCGGTGGTGCTTAATGATGTTATCTCGATCGTTAATTAATGCAGCTAAGAGGATTGTTGCCAGTTCTAGGGAGAGGATATCTGCCAACAAGTCCAATACTGAAGTTTGCAGACTCGTGGAAGTAGGGGTTGTTAGTGGCAATTCAATTCTCGTATCCCGCTCCGAATTGAGGGAAATTGATAATTATTTTACTTCTGCATTGGGGCAAAATTTATTGACCTTTCAACAGTGTAGTAATTCAAGGTTGGATGCAGCAGGCCCTAGTATTAATGAGAAATCAGCTAAAGGTGGTGTGTTTCAGCAGCTAATTAGCTTAGCTGGTAATGTGAATATCCCGTTAAAGAACCAGCCAGATGTACCGAAAGAAGCTAGCTATATTGTTTCTGTAGAATTGGATGACCTTGATTTCCAGCGTTTTAGCCGTGTCCTCATTATTGAAAATGGTGAGCTTATTGTGCAATGGAGAGATGTCGTACACTCCTTACCTGCGGAATGGCAATCCGCAGTGCTCGTCTACCGTGGTCACGGAAAGAACCAAAAAGACCTACCTACTATGATTGAGTGCTTTGACAACAATGATGTTGAGGTGGGTTTTTTCTTTGATTACGATCCAGCAGGCTTAGATATGATCGACCAACTAAGTAATGATAAACATCATTGGATTGTACCTGTCAAAAATCTGGAGTTGTTCCAAAGTATCAACAAGCTAGATGAATTTTTGAAGCAACTAGAACAGCTTGATAGGCTCAAGAACAGAGATGTCAGCGCATCAATGCGAAAGCATTTAGCCTTCATTGAGAAGAATACACTGGCTATTACGCAAGAGCACTTGATCCGAAATCAGTGCGTTTTAGTGAGCCTCCCTCTCAAGTAGTTACTAGGCGTAAATTACACTCAACAAAAAGGCGAACCAACTGGTTCACTTTTGTCTATTTGGGTTCTTGATCACAGATATGTAAGTTGAAAACTATCAGTCGTCATAACTCTCATTACACAAAAGCTTGGTCAGTAGAAATGTTACTGCGCGTGCTAACTGAATATCTAGATAGATCTATCACTATGGTCTAGAAACTTTGAGATGAGTAGCATGTATTTGTTTAATCGATGAAAACTAGTCTTGAAATTGAAATGTATCCAGATACTGTTTATGTATACAGTTTTTAGGGGAGGGTGGTATGTCATTAAAAAGTGTTAGACCAAAGAAAGCGTATGTAAAGCGGTATTCTGAAGATGGTAGCGTAGGCTATTACCAAGAAGATGACATTTCAGGAGAGCATAGCCTTGTTAGTATAGAGAAGGCTATACGAATAGCCAAAGACAATCGCAAACTGCACAAGAAAAGGCACTATATGAGCTTGCATCCTAACCCAGATGATAGGTATCGGCTTAAAGTTCATACAGTAAATAAACAGTTCGAGCGTTACAATAAAGGTGAATCTGAGTTGGATATTGATAGAGGTTATGATGAATCGATGACTCATAAGTGTGCAGTCGAAGCTCTTTCAAGAATGCAGCACATGAAATTCATATTTGTTGGTGACTGTAAACATAAGCCTTTGGAATTTGACTTCACCTCTATACGGAAAGAGCCTTACTTGAACTTACCCAATAGCGCGACGTACTACCCTGATGTTCTTTGCACTTTCGAGGAAGATCATGAAATGTATGATCAATGGGGGGGCAAGCTGGCTATCGAAGTTAAGTACAAGCACGGTTGTGAATCTTACAAGATAGAAGACTTCATGTTTCACAATATACCAGTACTCGAATTATTCATAAAGAATGATACGTTTCGTCAGTTCCCTGCTGAAAGACCAGATTGGCCAGAAGAGCGCCTATGGGGCCCTGAATTAGTAGAAAAGCATATCAATGATCTCATTTCATACTTTGAAGAAGGTATATACGTAACTCTTATTGTTAATCCAATATCTACAAGGGTTCACCACAAAGTAGTACGTAAATTAATCAGTGATTTCCATGAAGAGAAAAGTCTGTTGGAGCAACAAATTGAGGAGTCTGATTCAAAAGTAAAGTTATTTTCGAATGAGTTGAACTCTGAGAGAGCCAGAACTCAAAGGTTAAAGAGTGAAGTTGACTCATCTGAACAAAAACTTCAGCGTGTGCAGGATAGGAAGCAAGAAGAGATAGATAACCAGGCGCTAGCACTTGAAAGATTTCGAAATACTGCCTTGCTTGAAAAAAAGAAGAACCAGATTAAGAACTGGGTTGTGTATGCCTTTATAGCAACTATGGTTTTTCTACCTAATCTTGTTGTTGCATCATTAAATGAAGTTTTTTCTATTATCTTCTTTGTACATAGTGAAATTGCTTTAATGCTTGGCATATCCTGATAAGACTGTAACGAATAGAGGTGGTACATATCTATTAGGCTTTTTGGAGCTATGTGCCCGAGAGTTCACCACCATCAATCGCCTTTTACAAAACAAGCTGATTGTTAAGAACAAAGTTGCTTTAGTTTGTCATTTTATGAGCACCCTATACTGTTGTTAATGTTTTTAGCCGATTATCGATAGCTTCTCTGTATTTTGGATTTGAACATTTTCTTAATGCTCTCTTACAGTGCTGCCATGCCTTCACTGGGGAACCGCATTGCTCGTAGCATTTACTCAATAGTTCATGGTAAATAGATATTCGACTTATCCCATTTCGATCTTTGGATGCTTGATTAAAGCACTCCTTCGCGGTTCTTAACGCTGACTCATTCTGTTCATCTTCAAGGTAAGCTTTTGCAAGTTCATATAAAAGCCAGTGGTTTCTTTCGTTTTCGTCTATCCTGTTTATAGTTTTTATCGCTTTTTTGGGAACATTAGCAGAGGTGTAAGCTTTTGCGACCCCTCTAGCTGTAAATGAGGTTAGCGTAGGGTAATTACTTAATGCATCAGCAAAACGCAGGCTAGCTTCGTTTAAAGTTTCTTGCATAGATATTTTGTTCTCCCGATCAGCTTCAATAGCAGCATTGGTAAAAGCTTCGCAGGCGCTCAACCATTGCCTTTCATCAATTTGAACAGGAGAAACAACGGTTATCTCTGGAACGAGCTCAGCGATGTACAGCGATTGCTCACTGTGGTTGTATCCAAAACAAGAGGTAAATGAAACAAACCCTTCATAAAATTGGTCAAGCCCTTCAAGTGCTGATAGTGCAATTATATTTGCGAGCTTTCTTACAGAGTCTTTCTGGGAATTGACATCATTCTTCACATTAAAATAAGATCTCAGGCGCGCGATAGTTGCTAAGGATACTCGTAGTGGAACAGATGCGGAGTCATTAAGCATTTCCTGAATTAAAATGCGCATTGACTTTTCACCTACTCGTTTAATTTCTGGTCTAGCCTCTCGCTGGCTACCTAGATGAGCTATTTGACCATGAGTTGCGTGCCAATCAGGTTTTAATGCTAGTAGTTTATTAAATGATGCTAATGCTGCATCTAGTTCTCCACATCTGCGAAGGGCTTTCCCTTGATGGTGAAGAAGCTCAGCTCGTAAGTCTTCATCGGAGGTCGTTTCTATTAGGTTGGCATAAGAAGTTGCACAGGTCTTGTAAAAGCTCGTCCGCTCAGCTTTGTCGAAAATTGTATAGGAATGAATTTCCTTCGCATCAATAACACATTTTAGGTAAGGTAAATCCAATCTAGTAAATGATGTTAAAGGCAATTGGTGTAAGCCATCATAGAGTTCTGTTTTTCTATCACTTTCACACTGAAGTATCGAATAGTGAAGCCAGTCAGGGGAGCGGGGCCCTCTTTTTATATGCTCTTGGTATAAAGGTTTAAAGCATAGATGTATTTGACGAATGACACTGGGAGTCATATCACCCTTAAACTTAGCCACAAAATCTTCAACATCTTTGGCTATCCCGCTTATATCGATGGATTCAATCACCGACTGAGCGACTAGATCGTGAACTTTCAATACACCAGGCACTTTGGTCGGTACAAGCAAAGAAAGTTTTTGCAGGGTATTTAGGTTGAGAAACCCTATGTAATTTTTTAGAAATTGTATTTCGTGAGTGTTTTGCCCTGAATTAGAAATTTTGGTCAGTGACTTAAGCGTCTTAGGTTCTAGTCTTGATAAGATTTTCTTAATTATAGATTTGCCACTGTCGTCATCGATCAGTTCTGGATCTTGTTGTATCTCTGTATAAATATCTGATTTACTTATGCCTTCATTCTCTGCAAGTTTTCTTGCCATGGACAATATCAAAGGTGAAAAACGACATTTGGATACAAACTTTTCACAATCTGATGTAGATGTTTGAAAAGACTCCCCCAAAATCGCATATGCAACTTGCAGGGAGAACTGCGGGATCGGAAGGTATATATCTGACAAAGGTTGTGTTAACTGCGATGTCATCAAAACAATACTACCTTTCTTGAATCCCTCAGCTAATTCATTAAAGGCGGTTTCATCTATAACTCGTTCTAAACTATCAATTATTAAGATTGTTTTTGTGGAGTTAAATAGTCCAGCAATGTTTACAGGTGCTCCTCCCCTTGAGCGCTGAACGCTACTCAACGGTTTGTTTTCAGACCAGTCGTCACCTGTTATCCACACATAGTTTTGGAAGTCCTCTGTACACTTGTGTACAAAATCAATTGCTGTTTGAGTCTTTCCCGTACCACTAAGACCAGAGAGAACACATATCGGATTTTTCTGAGTTACATGAGTTATAATTTTATCTAAGACGGCGTCATCCCGAATGTGCCCTTGGCAAAGGTGTGGCAACTTTCCATAATATTCATAGTTATCTAGATTTAAAGAGAACAAAGGGAAGAATTGTTTGTAGAAATCCGCGATGTTAGGGTTACTAATTGATTGTTCGTAAATGCCTATGGAGAGCCTTCTAGCATCGATAAATGATATAAGGTGCGAATGGCGCTTTGCAAAATCAGTGGTGTTGAACTTCTTTCTAAAAGAGTTTGGCTCTTCTTGATTCGTTATTAGATATATTTTTTTGAGCACACATTTCGCTGCATGAGTGACGGCGTGGTTTACATCATTTTCGATCTTTTCAAAAGTAGGGGACTTAGCTGTCCCTTTATGAGTGAAGTAGTTTTTGTCTGTGCTATATTCGCCTACTACTGTAAAATCGTCCGAAAAGGAGTCTACAGTGTAGTTGGCGGGTTTATAATCTTTGTTAAGGCCGTGATGTATCATCGGTTGACCTTCGCTAACCGCTATGAAATTGTTACCAACAAGCTCTATATCTCGGTCATCGAGATTCCCAATTTCTTCTATCAGATCTTTTACTATTCGTTTCTTTATATGTTCATGCATGGCAAGAAATCCCAGAACTTGATGAATTCCAAAGCACCAATTGGAGTGATGAACCCAAATAATCCTTATGGGTGCTTATATACTGCGCAGTTCGCGTTGGTTTTGTGATCTTTGTTTTTACTCCACTTTATACCTTTTGATATTCTTTTTCGAGTTTTGTTGCTCAGCGCCTGATTGTGTATTTGTTTGGTGTTGTGACAGTTTAGATTGGATGTAAGGTGAACGATTGAAAATTTCAAACATGCATTTACAGGGTTTTCGTAATTACGAAGATACCGATATTAACTTCAACGAGAAAACCCTCGTAATCGGAGCAAATGATGTAGGCAAATCAAACATGCTTCATGCTCTTAGGCTTCTACTTGATAGAAGCTTCTCTGAGGCTGATGTTGAAGCGTCCGAGTTGGATTTTCATATCGGCAAAGAAGCTATAAGCACAGAGCTTGCTATTACCATTAAGTTTGACGAGGTGGTAGAGGAATCGGTGCTCTCTACCTTGAAAGGATGTGTTAGTGACAATGGAGAGGTATATCTACAGTATCGAGCAAGCAGAGATAACCTCGAACCGAGAATCTTAATGGGTGAATCAATAGAGTCACTTGATGACTTCCCTCGGAGCAAGTACCTAAAATGTATGAACTTGAAGTATGTTCAGTCAAAAAGGGATTTAGATAAATTCATTCAAAGAGAAAAGAAACAATTATTGAAGTATGCCCAACAGTCTTTACTAAAAACTGAAGCAGAATCCGATGAAGCTCTAATGGCAGAGATAAGTCGCGACTTGAAGTCCTTGAACACGAAAGTGTCAGGCCTGAAATATGTAGAAGCAGCAACAAATGAAGTCAACATAGAGCTCAAAAAACTTGCACACCACAATAGTGACTATGAGGTTCAATTAGATACTGGAGCTATACAGGTAGGTGACTTCATTGAAAAGCTACAATTGGGGGCGAACACTAATGGTTCCGACGTCCTCCTTGGGGGGGATGGAAGGAATAACCAGATACTATTGGCATTATGGAAATCTCGGAGTAGCCGAGAAAACGCTGAAAACGATAGTGTAGTGTTCTATGTGATCGAAGAACCTGAAGCTCATTTGCACCCACATCAACAAAGGAAATTAGCCAATTATCTTGTTGAAGAGTTAAATAGTCAGACAATCATCACTACTCACTCTCCACAGATTGCAGAAGGTTTTAGTCCTGACTCAATTGTAAGGCTCTATGTTGAGGATGGAGAAACATGGGCTGCTGCTGATGGTTGTTCAGAGCGAATTAGCGAAGCATGGGACGGGATGGGGTATCGCATGAGCATCATTCCAGCAGAGACGTTTTTTTCTAACGGAGTGTTGTTAGTTGAAGGGCCATCAGAGGTCATTTTTTATCATGCACTCGCTGAGGGACTTGGCCATGACTTAGATTTTCTAAACTTATCGATACTTTCGGTTGATGGAGTCGACTTTAGGGTGTTCATCGATATTTTAGAAGGACTAGATATTCCTGTTGTAATGAGGACTGACAATGATATTTCGAAAGTGCCAAAAAAGGATCTTTGGCAATATGCAGGTGTCAATAGATGTCTCTCTATCATTAATGAAGAAAAGTGGGAGCACTCTGAAGTTGAGCTAGCTCCTTGTGACATGCCCGAATCTGACTGGCAAGCGGTAAGTGATAAACTTGAAAGGTATGATGTATTTCTTTCTAGGGTCGACCTCGAAACAGACTTAGTGAGTGAGTTCAAGGGGCCAACTTTAAAAGCACTCAACAAGAGATCTACGACTGCTGCTATAAAATATTTGCAAGATAAGAAAGCAGTCAGAATGCGGGAATTAGTGATCGCGTTGCGTGGAAATATGAGCGATTTAGCTAGCAGTAACATTGCTAAACCATTAATAGCATTGATTGAGACAGTTCAGGAATGACTATTTTGAAGCTAACCGACCAACAAAAAAACGCTGTCATTTATCAGGATGGTAGTACCGTAATAACGGCCTGCCCTGGTAGCGGAAAAACAACAGTTGTGAAAGAGAAAGTTCGTGCTTTGACTCCAATGCTTCCAAATTATAAAGGTGTTATCGGAATATCTTTTACCAACAAGGCGAGTACAGAGCTTAGACAAAAATGTAAAGCAAACGGGCATGATACAAAAGCTAGCTTCTTTGGCACCATAGATGGTTTTTGCTTCAGCGAATTGATAGCTCCTTTTTTAGCTAGGTTGTGGGGTGGGCAAGTTAAAGACTGCGAACTAGTGAAGAAACTGTCTGAAGGTCAACGCTCACAACTAAGTAAGAGCTATCAGGCTCCTACTTTTGAAGACGTAATGAATGATGGTGGGTTTAGGACTCTTTACGAACAAAATGTGCTTTGGATGACCTCCTTTTCAGGGCTAGCGTTGTTTGTATTGAAAAACTCTGAGGGCGCAAGGAGATACATAAAGGCCAGATATACACATGTATTTGTTGACGAATACCAAGATAGTTCCTTCGCTCAGCATGAGTTGTTCCTTGAGCTCGTTGAACTCGGATTAGTAGGAATTGCCGTCGGTGACAACGATCAATCGATATATGCTTTTAGGGGAGGTGACCCCCAACTACTTGAGGGGCTGACTCACAAAGGTTCAGGTTTCAAGCACTTTGAGATTGATTTGAATCATCGGTGTCATCCTTCAATTGTTAACTATGCCAGCCGTCTAAAAAGACCTGAGTGTAATTTGGTAGAGCATGAAGAAGGTGATTTGCGCGTCGTTCGTTTAGTTCTTGATGGATGGCTGCCGAAATGTTCTTCAACAGTTTCGAGCTTAATAAACAAATGGATAGCTGGAAAAGAATTTAAAGTAGAAAGGGCCGCGGACATTGCCATATTGGCTAAAACCGAAAAAACTCTGAAGTTAATGTCTGAGAATCTAGGGGTGCCAAATAGGTTGTATGTCGATAATAAACTAGATGCGATAGGTACCACGGCTTCAGATTTTATGACCGCTTTACTTGAGTATAAGTACGGTAAAATTGTGAGTGCACAGGAAGTATGTGATAAGTTTGCTAGAACCAAACCATTCAATGTTCGTCGCCAAAGTAGTTTCGGGAGAGGCCAAGTTCGTAGGTTGAGGCAAGAAGAAGACCATAAACGGCTAGCTTCCATTGCTGGTGAGCTAGCGGCGTTATTTGACTTGGAAGTACAGTATGGAGAGTTAGAAGCATTCGCTGAAATACTGTCGGATGATTTAGCACTAAAATCATACAAGCCAATAAATAGTGAAGAAGTGCAAATTATGACATTGCACAAGTCGAAAGGATTAGAGTTTAAAGTTGTACTTCACTTCGGTTTGGAAGAGTGGAACTTCCCTTACCGAAAGTATACTGGAAATTGGAACGATCCTCCGCAATATCCTGACTTACAACAGGAAACTAACCTTCATTATGTAGGAATTACACGCGCAGAAGAACTTTGTGTTCTATGTCAAAGTGAGCTGCGCGAGAATGCTAAAGGAGAGTTAAAAACTTCAGCGCCTTCATATTTCTTAGGTTTGTCTCAGTTAAATGGCTTGTACACGAATGCACTTCCTTCGTGAATTTTGCGATTAAGTTGAGTTATATATCTAACTCTGACGCCCTCTCTTCAATAGGTTAAAGTGGGCGTTAGATAGTAACATTACTTTTCTAAGTTCTGTGCTCACCAGGTGTCAGCCAGTTCTCAAAGAACGCGATATTGACCAAGTCACAGGCTTTGGCGATGACGTATTTATGGCTTCGCACTTTTGCTGATACCAACTTGTAGTAACTGTCTAAGTCACAGTTGTATACGCGCCAAGACTACTGGTGCTTCTAAAGGCTCCACCAGAACCTACTTTTTCAGGTCACCCGCGCTCTTGGTAATGTCGATTGTAGAACACATCATTTTCATCGTCGTAATCATCTTTGATGATATTGCTGTCAGCGATAGCCGCTTTATGCTGTCTCTGCTTTTTCTTGTATTCTTCAGTCTGTTGATAAATGCGGGACACCTCAGCAAACCAAGCAACCCACTCAGTAGTTGGTATCTCTCTGCTCTCAATGGAAACTGCGTTAAACGTGCACATGTAATCACAGAACATGTTGAATAGTTTACCGTTGTCATTTTGTTTGAGGAGTGATTCAGGGCTAGCAGTTAGATAGTTATGGCTTTGCTCAAACAATTCTAGTGCGTTTAGATGGTGGTTAAGCCGCTTATCAATAAGTTCTTTATAGTCAGGGAGCACTTTATAATCCCAAACCTGGTAAGTTTTGGGGGTAAGGAACCACTTTACCGCGTTATGACGCTTAGTTAACTTTATGAGATTTAGGCGTGGCGCTAGATAAGGGTGAATGTCTCCATTCTGATTAAACTGCTCTCGTGGGTAGAGCTTTGCACCATTTAGAGTTACAAACATTGAAATATCACGTAAGTGAGGTTTAACTGCGTGAGTTTCATGAACTGGTCGGAATGTACCGAATAACGTCATTCTACTGTTCCTTATTTTTTGAATTAGTAACGATCTGTTCTGCCTGCCCAATTGATAGCAGCAGGCGTTTTCTGTTTTTAATTAACGAATGCTGTGAGTCCATTTGTCTCTCTACATGCGACACGGAGCTAGCGCTCTTTACCTGCTTCCTAATTTGTTTAGCGAGCTTTTTGTCCACCTGATTCCAGTCGATAGATGGGTGAAACGTGGGAGCTACTCTTTTTGGTAGGTGCTGGCTTAGCCAATCTTTGTCATATCGAAATAGCCAAATGTAGCAACTGCTGAGGTGCTTAATCTCTGTTCGAGTTATTGCTGGGTTCTGGCAAATGATCGATTTGAGATCTTGTCGGCATTGATATCTCTTCTTACAAAACCAGAGTCGCTTTCTCCAAGTGGCTAAGCCTGATATTGAGTTGATTTTTTGTTCTACGGTTCCAACGCTAACATCACATAATTTCGCGATATCTCGTCGGTGAAGTCCACGGAATGCGAGCCTTATTATCCTATCGACTAGCGAGTTGCTTAGTCGTTTGAATCGATGATTAACCGTTATCCCATTTCGCTGCGCTAGGGCTGCTAGATAGCCCACCGAATATCCTGTCGCCTTGGCGACAGAACGAAGCGAGTTTCCTGAGGTCAGCTCTGATAGACAGACACGAGGTTTAGATGATTCCCGATTGCAATAATTTGAGGCCTGCTCAGTTTGTTGAAGATAAAACTTGGCGTTCTTCGCAAAGGAAGCACCAACCAATGCATGCTGTATGTAATGGTTGTAGTGGCCATTAAAGAGAAGGAATCTTAAGAAATTAAATTGGTATAGCTTCGAAGGCAGTAGCTTTGCACCAGCAAATAGAGGAGCCCAAAAGTCTTGTAGACGATTGACTGCTTCTGATTGCCTGATCTGTCCTTTCGGAGTTAACAAATGGGCCTTACCCATCCAAGATGAGTGAGAGGGCGTAGCAAGATGCTCGAATCGACGTTCGCATTCATATCGATGCCAACTACTGATGAATTGTGACAACCTCAACGCTCGTTCTAAACACAGATCAGAACCATGGAAACATCTATCGTAAGGTGTTGGTGGTAGTTCAATGCGTTTGTTAAGACCATCGGCATTTGTCGGTGCATATTGCAGCCAACATGCATGCTTTGGACAAACGAACATACCGTAATACTGATGTACGGTACGCCAAATACCATGCCCATATTTCAATGCATCTTCCTCTAGGCATCGTGAGCAGAGCTTTAGTGCGCTGCTAAACCGTAACCGAGAACAAGCGGTACGTGATACAGCAGCGATGTGACTGCCATCATTACTCAACATGTGCCATCTAAGTCTTGCTTTGCTTTTGTCATCTTGAAGGCAAGCGCCGACAACAGGGAAACAAGTACCGTTAAACAACAACCTTTCCGCGTCTATTGAGGTCTGTTTGGCAACTTGTTCGAGCATGCAAGGAAGCTGGGGGTTAATGCGAACATCCGTGCGCCCTAGGAGATCTCGGTTTTTTTCGCGTAGCGAGCGTCTTGGTGAGGCTGCGTGGTGTCGCGCAACTAGACTATAAAAGGCTTCTCCAGCTATTTCGTGCAGGTACATAGATCTATAGTTGTCCTGTAGCGACCAGCATGAGAATGTAGATCAGTGGTGGACTAAATCTGTTTGTTGAAGTCGATAAAAATAGGCGTGTAGTCCTCATAGTAGGAGTAATTATGTGATCATTTACTTTCCTCGTATTCGAGAAGTACTGCTCTAGAGCGCTTTTCCCTAGAGTCATGAAAATCTCTTTGTACCAATCGCCACAAGCTTTCTTAAAAGCTAACGTTTCAGTTTGCTCAAGCGTAAATCCCATGTGTGCCAACGTATTTTGTTGCACGGATTCAAGGTCTAGGGCGAGTTCTCCATTGTTTAATGCAATCATTAGCCGTTCAACCTTCAGCGTTGTTTCATCAGAATACAATTCTTGACATGTCATGTTGGAATCACACTTTGGACAAGCTAAAGTTGGTGTTGGCATTCGGCTGATGTTCTTCAAGCGGTAATCACATGAAGAGCAGGCGTTGATAAGTCTTGAACCGTGTTTGTAACAGTGAAACACACCTTGCAGTTGATGTGGTTGATGGAAATATGCCACACCATACGTGTCATGATCTTCTTCTATGCAGTCTTTGCAGTAACGCCATGTGCGGTTGTGAACTGTTTGCGAGTGTATAAATTCAATGTCATATTGTTTCCCTATCAGAAACAACGGAACTTGTCTTTTCTCATGTTCGTTCAGGAAAGACTCAATGACGTTACCGTGTAAATGCTTTTTCCAAATAGTACGATTATCACTATTTAAAGTGTCCATGAGTAAGAAGTCGAGATCTGAGAACGCTGTCACTGGAGAAGAACTAAATTTTTCGAGCCCTAAACGTCGTGCTGTAGTACTAAAAGTACCAAATGGAGACATAATATGAATCCGATGAAGATAACTTCTCAGATGTTCGTGGGGAAGCAAGTTTAAGATGTTATTCATACTTGCGAGCCTGTGCTAAAAGAGTTTCAGGAGTAAGGCTCTCAAGCATTTCTTGATCTTTTTCAGATAGGTTTACGGCAGAGCGAGAGCTTTTAGTGGGTTGCTTCTTGATTTGGTCACTGCCAAAATTTGAATCGCCGTAGGGAGATAAATCCTCTTGAACCGAGTGAAGTTGAGACAAAGGAATACAATCTTCATATTTATGGAACTGACCACGCTTTAGAGCCGTCAGTGCTCCTGAAACCAGGATAAACTGTTCTTTAAATACATGGTTTAATGCAGCTATGCTCAGATCTTGATTGCTTGGCGTTAGATAGGTCAGATAAGACAACGTGGCCTTTATTAAACTACTTGCTATGGCAGGTATTCCTGCTGACAGGTAGTGTATATGACGCGTTAGAGTATCGGTGTCAGTTGTCTGATTCTTGAGTAATTGTGTAGGACACATTTGTTTAATGAAGCGTTTCCAAAAAGAACTTTCAACATCACATTGTTCTAAGATAAGCGAACCTGTTTTTCCAATGCGCCTAGCGGAGGTCATCTCTTTGGAAAATAGATTGAGTGTTGATAATGTCCCGACCAATAGGAGCGGTACACCAACCTTGTTAAACAACTCTTCAACGAACTTTAGTGTGGCATTTTCGTTGTTACCGACTTTTTCGTACTGTCGAGTCTCTGATAGGTTTTGAGCTTCATCTAGAGCAATAAGCCCAACTCCATGAATGAGTAAAGCTTTACGAACAGCAATCATTAGCGCCGTGACTGAACTTTTTTGATGTGATTCGTAATAATTCTCTCCCGTTACACTATCAATAGACTCAAGGATCCTCCATAGCAATGCCCGTTGGCCTCTCGCTGTTGGGATATCCACCTTTAGCCAGACAATCTGTTCGTAGATGAATCTTTTCCCTTGATACTCTTGATGAGAAATGATTTGAGGAATGGCTGACAGGATGCTTTCAACCATCGCAGACTTGCCGCGACCTGATAGACCCGCAACCAAAAAGCTTTGCTGATTTGCTGTTTGCTTTAGAGTGCGTTCTTGCCCTTCAGGTATTTCAATAGAGTCGGCAAATTGCAATTGTTTAATATCGCCATACACCAAAGGATTGCGGTAGATATAGCCTCGCTCAATCATGCGAAATACGGTGTCATAAAGGCGAGGGGCTTCATCCTGAACAACATAGCACTCAGATAGGTTATCAATGAATGTTCTGGTGTAGTAGCCATGATGCTCAGTAGGGAGTGAACTCATATCAATCAACATGTCAGGAGATAATGTTGTTGCCTGTATAAATTGTTTAGGTAGCAATGGCATTCCAAGCGCTTCAATCAAAGGATTTCTTGCCATCTGAGAGTTAGGGTGAGGTGTATAATTAGCTATCATCTTGTTCATCATCTAAGTCAAAAAAATCAGGTGTTTCCAAGTGTTGGGTTTTCTTTTTAGCGGTCGAACTATCGATGTCTTCGTAACTTAACGTTGCTGCTATTTGTTCAGATTGTTTGTTACGTTCAATTGAAGAAACAATATTCTTTCGTTTTTTAATACCAATCTCGATAGACTTTGCTGACGATGTTTTTAGGAATCTAGCGTCAGCTTTTGCTTGTTTATCGATTTCATCCAGTTTGTTTAAGAACTCAATTTTGTTAGCGAATGAATGCTCTTCATGAAGGCTTTGTTTTTGTTTGGTTAATTCGATTTCATGCAGGGTCGATTGCCAAATCTGATTACGATACGCTTCAGAGCGGTCAGTGAGTTCTAGAGTAATTAGTTCGTTAGATTCAAGGTCTTTACACCAAATTAAGTTCGTTGAATTTTGGTCGTATCGAACCTCTATTGTGTATCGACCAAAATTACGAGCTTTGTCTAACCACTGTTTCTGAATGATTTTGTTAGAGCTGTAATACAGCCCCTTAAAGTAAACGCCCTCCATTCTCACAGTCGCCTTGTCAGCAGGTAGCAATGCGAAACGAAGTTGCTCCTCAGGTATCTGAGCTGGCGGGATCATCATTTCTTCTAGCCCATAGAGATATAAGTCTCTAGGAGAGAAACCAACATCATCTCGAGACATCTCAAAGTTATGGTTGTTCTTTCTCAGGCGGTTATTATTGGTATAAATGATTGTCCTTATGAGCTTTTCCATGAACGCTTCGAAGGACATCGACGCTTTTCTAGAAGCGTGTTGTTCCTCCTTGCAGGGCACTTTCATAACTTGACCAGGCACAAATCGAACTGCATTTTGATGAAAGATATCAAACGCTTTTTCGACGGTGCCTTTGCAATCGCCGCGATGATACGGAGCGAAGCTGGCGATTGATAAGCCAATTTCCCCTTTGAGCATGCTTTCAATATTACGGTCTGTATACTCGGAGCCTCGATCCATGACTAACTGAGAGCAGACATGGTGACATGGCCATTCGTTTTCAGTAATTTCAACGCCATAGCGATTAGCAAACTGGACTTTGTTGGTAAACGCGTTGAAAAGGGATTGTGATGCCCCTGTCCAATCAGGGCCGTGAAAACAAGCATGAGTGCCAACAAACATGCCAGACCACGTATCCACAACTAGATAGATCACAGGGCGTCCCGTCGCTAACTGATTGGTTTTGTCATAGGGGTAACGGATGTATTGATCAACAACTGTTGCATCTATTTCGTAACGGCTCGTGGGCCCACGGACGCCTTGTCGAGCAAGACCTGATCGGCCTCGATGGTCTTTTTGGTAGTTGACTGTACCGACAGACTTCCGAATCAATTCAAGTTGATCAACGTTTTGCTTAAAATGGTAGTTAAAGGTGTTTCGTGAAATGAGCTTGGCTCTTGGAACGGGTAAAGCTATTTCATGTGCTCCCTCAACCATTGGTCTAACCCGTGCATACATGAACTTGCGTGTAAACTGATCGTAAAGGTCACTCAACCTGACTTTTCCGCCGTTTGGAATGGTTTTAGCAAATCGTCGAATATTTTTAATATCTTGTTGAGTGACTCCACGATAAGGCGTTCCATACCTGGTTTTGGGGCCACTTTTGCCTAACTCAGGGGCTTGGTCAAATGATGGTGATTCAGGTAAAGACTGATTCGTTCCACAGTTTCTCCATAGAGGGAGTAGAGCATTGATATGAGAACCGTAATACCAATAACGATTTAAAATCTTTGCTACATAACTACGACTGCGCCCCGATTTTTTTATCAAACGATCTAGGATTGAACTGCTATCGATAAATAGATAGTTGTAACGTAGTTCGTCGTTATCGACTAGCGGGGCAATGATGTGGAAGCTGTTGTCTCTACGTTTTAACCATTTACTGCGCTTTTTGTCTTTCAGTAACTCTTCGTCTGACATGTATAGGTAAGGGCTAAAGGAATGCTTTAGCACTTTCCATTTGCCTAGCTCTATTTGACTCAACGTATCACTCAGCGAAAGCGTATGAGGCCTTTTTGGGCGCTCAACATTGAGTTGAGTGACAGCAATCATGTCGAGGTTTTGGCACATATCTACGATGAGATATTCAAGCCCCTTTTTGCCATCGACTAATTTTTGATTAATTCTCATCGTGCTTCGAAATCATGATTACAGGGCGAAAAACTTCTATGCGTTCGTTCAGATCTACATTTAATTGGTTTGAATAGACCAAGTGTTGAAAGATCTCTAGAGCGGCAAGTTCAGAAACATCGTGGATTGACGCGGAGAAACTCAGACATTGCTTGAGAGTAAATTCAGGATTGCTTAATAAGCAATTGCTGAGGGTTTCTAGCATTCCTTGGCATAGATGACCGTCAATTTGACTCTTCCTGACGTGGTGATATGTCTCTCTAAGCCATTGAAGGTTGTATGTTTTATTAGGGTTTAAATCTTCTTCTGTCACCTGAATTAGGTGATGGTTGTGACGACCCCAATACATTTGCTCTATCCTGAACTTCTGCTTGGTTCGCTTTACTTTTTGCGGAGACTCGAACTCAGTACTCAAAGCTGAACTTGGCTTGTAATTGTATGGCTTAATATAAAGTTGTCCGCTTGTAACATCGTGAATTGTGGCAACAAAATCTGTGGTCATCGTTGCAGCAGGGATTTCTCTGCCATCTCGTTCTTTGTATTTCCCTGGGTGACGATAGTTCAGCTTTTCAGCGCATGAAAGTGTCTCATTGATCGGTAGTGGATACTGTTCTTGTATGTCTAACACATCAGGATCATGCTCTAGATGGAGGAATAGCGCGAGCTCGCCCAAACTAAATAGGTGATGACAACGATTAGTCTTATGGCTGAATAAAATATGCGATAAACCGACACTGTTAGATCTTCTAACTGTAATAAAAGGCTAATAGGTTCCATTTTTAATTTTACCTAAGTGTTTTCTTAATTTATTTAGTTCACGTCTTGTGATGCTTGGTTGTAAGACTGGTTTCATAATATTAATCCTTAGTGACTAATATATAAGTAGCAGTTCATGACTAGGCTGTCCAACTTATTTTTCATTTAAGTTGTTGTTATAAAAGGATTTATTATAACTTAAATAAATTAAAATCAAGGTCTGGTATAAAAGAAAATCCTTCATATTCAATATGATAATCGAGATTGTTCAAAATAATTACATATTTTTTAGTGACTTTAATAT
>NZ_JAKJSZ010000025.1:0-61198 GCF_050337535.1 Vibrio kagoshimensis | reverse complement strand
CGTGCTACAATGGCGCATACAGAGGGCAGCAAGCTAGCGATAGTGAGCGAATCCCAAAAAGTGCGTCGTAGTCCGGATTGGAGTCTGCAACTCGACTCCATGAAGTCGGAATCGCTAGTAATCGTGAATCAGAATGTCACGGTGAATACGTTCCCGGGCCTTGTACACACCGCCCGTCACACCATGGGAGTGGGCTGCAAAAGAAGTGGGTAGTTTAACCTTTCGAGGAGGACGCTCACCACTTTGTGGTTCATGACTGGGGTGAAGTCGTAACAAGGTAGCCCTAGGGGAACCTGGGGCTGGATCACCTCCTTATACGAAGATATCGTTGATGAGTACCCACACAGATTGATGGTTTAGATTTAGTTAAAGCCAGAGCTTTAATTAATAACGCGAGTTATTGATTAAAGCTTTTTGCTTTATGCTCTTTAACAATTTGGAAAGCTGACTGATTGATTACTTACGAGTAATTCAATCAAATTTAAAAGTTCTCAATGTTTATCTTTCATTAGATAAACACAACAAACACATTCAAGTGTCTTGTATTCGAATCAAACCTAGTTTGATTCACAATTGAGTCCGGCAAACAGTTATCAAGAATTAACCCTTCTTGATGACAACCAAAAACCTTGGTTAGTTGCCATACACTAAGACCCTTTCGGGTTGTATGGTTAAGTGACTAAGCGTACACGGTGGATGCCTTGGCAGTCAGAGGCGATGAAAGGCGTAATAACTTGCGATAAGCCCAGATTAGGTAGTAATAACCTTTTGAGTCTGGGATTCCTGAATGGGGAAACCCACKTRCATAAGYAMGTATCCTGTTGTGAATACATAGCAACAGGAGGCAAACCGGGGGAACTGAAACATCTAAGTACCCCGAGGAAGAGAAATCAACCGAGATTCCGAAAGTAGCGGCGAGCGAAATTGGATTAGCCCTTAAGCTTTTAATGATGCAGGTGAAGACTCTGGAAAGTGTCGCARCAAAGGGTGATAGCCCCGTAACCGACGCATCATAATCAGTGAAATCGAGTAGGGCGGGACACGTGATATCCTGTCTGAATATGGGGGGACCATCCTCCAAGGCTAAATACTACTGACTGACCGATAGTGAACCAGTACCGTGAGGGAAAGGCGAAAAGAACCCCTGTGAGGGGAGTGAAATAGAACCTGAAACCGTGTACGTACAAGCAGTAGGAGCACCTTCGTGGTGTGACTGCGTACCTTTTGTATAATGGGTCAGCGACTTAATTTTAGTAGCAAGGTTAACCGTTTAGGGGAGCCGTAGGGAAACCGAGTCTTAACTGGGCGTACAGTTGCTAGGATTAGACCCGAAACCAGGTGATCTAGCCATGGGCAGGTTGAAGGTTGAGTAACATCAACTGGAGGACCGAACCGACTAATGTTGAAAAATTAGCGGATGACTTGTGGCTAGGGGTGAAAGGCCAATCAAACCTGGAGATAGCTGGTTCTCCCCGAAAGCTATTTAGGTAGCGCCTCGGACGAATACTACTGGGGGTAGAGCACTGTTAAGGCTAGGGGGTCATCCCGACTTACCAACCCTTTGCAAACTCCGAATACCAGTAAGTACTATCCGGGAGACACACGGCGGGTGCTAACGTCCGTCGTGGAGAGGGAAACAACCCAGACCGCCAGCTAAGGTCCCAAAGTATAGCTAAGTGGGAAACGATGTGGGAAGGCTCAGACAGCCAGGATGTTGGCTTAGAAGCAGCCATCATTTAAAGAAAGCGTAATAGCTCACTGGTCGAGTCGGCCTGCGCGGAAGATGTAACGGGGCTAAGCTATACACCGAAGCTGCGGCTACGTACCTTAGGGTATGTGGGGTAGGGGAGCGTTCTGTAAGCCGTTGAAGGTGGTCTGTAAGGGCTGCTGGAGGTATCAGAAGTGCGAATGCTGACATGAGTAACGATAAAGGGAGTGAAAAACTCCCTCGCCGGAAGACCAAGGGTTCCTGTCCAACGTTAATCGGGGCAGGGTAAGTCGACTCCTAAGGCGAGGCCGAAAGGCGTAGTCGATGGGAAACAGGTTAATATTCCTGTACTTCTTATAATTGCGATGGGGGGACGGAGAAGGCTAGGTGAGCCTGGCGACGGTTGTCCAGGTCCAAGTACGTAGGCGGAAAGTTTAGGTAAATCCGGACTTTCATTAACGCTGAGATACGATGTCGAGCTACTACGGTAGTGAAGTCATTGATGCCATACTTCCAGGAAAAGCCTCTAAGCTTCAGATTATAAGAAATCGTACCCCAAACCGACACAGGTGGTCGGGTAGAGAATACCAAGGCGCTTGAGAGAACTCGGGTGAAGGAACTAGGCAAAATGGTACCGTAACTTCGGGAGAAGGTACGCTCTTATCAGTGAAGTCCCTTGCGGATGGAGCAGACGAGAGTCGCAGATACCAGGTGGCTGCAACTGTTTATTAAAAACACAGCACTGTGCAAAATCGTAAGATGACGTATACGGTGTGACGCCTGCCCGGTGCCGGAAGGTTAATTGATGGGGTTAGACTTCGGTCGAAGCTCTTGATCGAAGCCCCGGTAAACGGCGGCCGTAACTATAACGGTCCTAAGGTAGCGAAATTCCTTGTCGGGTAAGTTCCGACCTGCACGAATGGCGTAATGATGGCCACGCTGTCTCCACCCGAGACTCAGTGAAATTGAAATCGCTGTGAAGATGCAGTGTACCCGCGGCTAGACGGAAAGACCCCGTGAACCTTTACTACAGCTTGGCACTGAACATTGACCCTACATGTGTAGGATAGGTGGGAGACTATGAAATTGCGTCGCTAGATGTGATGGAGTCGTCCTTGAAATACCACCCTTGTATGCTTGATGTTCTAACGTYGGTCCCTGAATCGGGATTACGGACAGTGCCTGGTGGGTAGTTTGACTGGGGCGGTCTCCTCCCAAAGAGTAACGGAGGAGCACGAAGGTGGGCTAAACACGGTTGGACATCGTGTGGTTAGTGCAATGGCATAAGCCCGCTTGACTGCGAGAATGACAATTCGAGCAGGTGCGAAAGCAGGTCATAGTGATCCGGTGGTTCTGAATGGAAGGGCCATCGCTCAACGGATAAAAGGTACTCCGGGGATAACAGGCTGATACCGCCCAAGAGTTCATATCGACGGCGGTGTTTGGCACCTCGATGTCGGCTCATCACATCCTGGGGCTGAAGTCGGTCCCAAGGGTATGGCTGTTCGCCATTTAAAGTGGTACGCGAGCTGGGTTTAGAACGTCGTGAGACAGTTCGGTCCCTATCTGCCGTGGGCGTTGGAAAATTGAAAGGGGCTGCTCCTAGTACGAGAGGACCGGAGTGGACGAACCTCTGGTGTTCGGGTTGTCATGCCAATGGCATTGCCCGGTAGCTAAGTTCGGAATCGATAAGCGCTGAAAGCATCTAAGCGCGAAGCGAGCCTTGAGATGAGTTTTCCCTGACGCTTTAAGCGTCCTTAAGGGTTGTCGTAGACTACGACGTTGATAGGCAGGGTGTGTAAGTGCTGCGAGGCATTGAGCTAACCTGTACTAATTGCCCGTGAGGCTTAACCATACAACACCCAAGGGGTTTTGTGGACTCAATAGAAATAYCAGACCTTGAATGAGTTTGAAGAGAACGAAACAGCTTTCCAGATTATTTTGCCTTCAGTTTTTAAACTGGAAGTAAAAGCAAAATTTGCTTGGCGACCATAGCATTGTGGACCCACCTGATCCCATGCCGAACTCAGAAGTGAAACACAATAGCGCCGATGGTAGTGTGGGGCTTCCCCATGTGAGAGTAGGACATCGCCAGGCTTTAAATTATAATCTTTAGGTTGACCAACCTGGAGATATGGACGCTCACTTAGTGAGTTGACCACTGCGGAGTGGTAGTTCAGTTGGTTAGAATACCGGCCTGTCACGCCGGGGGTCGCGGGTTCGAGTCCCGTCCACTCCGCCACTATTTGAAAAGCCCTAGTCTTACGACTAGGGCTTTTTTACGTTCGGAGTTCAGTAAATCGTGCTCAGTAGGTAAAAAGCCCCTACGAATACCCATTACGGTGAACGAATCAATAGCCATAGTTTATTGGAATACTCTGACTTATCTATCCTCGTTAATGCCTTAAATAAATGCAAAAACCTCTTTTACGACCTTCTCATTAAGCACATTTCCCCAATCTGGTATCTCTTCATTTATTACCATAGTGAACGCAATCTATAGCTTAGCTTCTGTCTCTAATCACTGACTCATCGCGTTATATATTTTAGATGGCTTAACTTGTAATGCTTCCTAGTAAGGTATTACCATGTCAATTGTCATCACGGCAGGAGCAGCAAATGTTGTGTAGTAGCTTCCATCTTGGCTTGGATTTAATTCGTTAGCGTAGGTGAAGTTTGCCATTACTAAATTAACTAGCAGAATGATTGGTTAAGGTATTTGAATACTCAGATCAGTTCACGAACTCACATGAACATTTAGCGAATTGTAGGTATGAAAAAGCCGACGTGTAAACGTCGGCTTGATGATTACAGCTTGGCTGTTTAAGCTGGTTGTATCAGCTCAAGTGCTTTACGAGATACCTCGTGAGCCGCTTTGGTTAAGTTCTGCTTCTCTAGTGCATCTGATAAGTAACCGTAATCAGAAACATCTGCACGAATCTCCAGTGCCTTCTCAAGGTGATTCTGCGCCTCATTCCACTTCTCTTCGCGTAAATAAAATTGAGCCAGTGCGCTATGAGCTCCTGCATTGTTAGCTTCTTTCTTCAGGGTATTTTGTAACATCACGACTACAGGGTGATGATCAGGTAAGTTCATCTCTGGTAATAGAGCGTACAAAGCAGGAATATCAGACTTCTTCAGGCTTTCCTTTATTACAGTAAATGCTTCGGAATCCGCTTTACGAGCAATCAGCTGTTTTACAAAGCAAGCGATCAGATGGTCGCTTTGTTTTTGCTTCTTAGGCAGCTTATCCCAATGGCTGATTAACCCTTCACTTCCTTGCTGCTGAGCTATTTCCGATAACAAGCCACATTGAGCTTTTTGGTTGAGTTCAGCATGTTCTTCATTTGTTAGCTGATTTTGCTTCACGAGCTTAGGAGCTAAATCAATAAGAGGCTGCCAGAGGTTCAACTTAATGTACGTTGTTTTAAGTAAGTTAAGAACGACAGGATTATTAGGGAAACTGCTTTTTAGTGTTGAAAGCGTATCAAATGCGAGCTCAAAGTTAGCCTCAGCAATTTGTTGTTTTGCTCTAGTTAGCTCGACCGCTAGCAAGGAATCGTCTTGCTGACTCGCGAGAGAGAGGTAGTGATCTCGCTTGCTATTGTTACCTTGACCATGAGCCGCTTCAGATGCGACTAGATAGCATAGTAGCGGCATATCATGGTGGTTGGCCCAGCGAGTAACTTTCTTCTCAGCTGCTTTCCAGTCACCCTCAATTAATTTAATAATACCTTCATTTGTATAGCGTCTTGAACGTTTTAGTTTTCTTACGCTAAACCAATTCCAAGTGGTTGTGCTTGCATAAACAGCTTTCTTTAATAAGTACTCTAAGCCAAAGAGCGCTGCTAATAGCGCAATTATGAAGATCACCATAGTAGTGACGCTCATTTCTATCGTTTGATTAGCGATAGAGATTAAGACATAACCTTGCTGACCAGAAAATTGAGTGCCAGCAAATAAACCAGCCCCAAGAACTAGAAAAAGAAAAATCCAACGAATCATTATTTCTCCTCCGAAGTCATGGTTGTTACTTCACGGCGTAAACGTTCACGAATAACATTTGAAAGGTCTTTCTGTGATTCAAGTTTAACCGGGTATTTAACCGAAATATTTTGCTTACTTAATTGGTTAAGCGTCTTTTCGAACTCTATAACCGCGTGATCATTTTGATTTAGATACGCCGTAGACCACTCATTAGCTGTAGCTAGAGCGGTTGAATAGATGTCACCCTGCTCTTTATAGACAGCGCGAATAGCCGTTTCTAATTTACCTTTTATATTTTCACGTAAGTAAAAGTGTTGTTCAGGCGAAAGTAGAGGGATTACATTGCCTTCCCGGCTGCGGAAAGTAATAAAGTTTTCAGAGAAATCCTTCATTGATGTCATTAAGTTACTTTGCCAATCATTGATATCTTGTGATACTGCTTGTTTAGCTTCTTCTTGAGCATCTGGAAGAATCGCGTTTGCTAGTGGCAACTCATCAATTTGTTGTTGAAGGCTAGTAATTCGAAGTACTAAGCCATCCCTATCAATAAGTGGGATGGTGCGTAATTTAGTGATGTCGTTAGCCATTGATTGGCGAAGGGTAACTAAGCTTGGGTCATTTAATGCTGCGATACGTTGGTCGGCACTTTCCATTAGCTTTGTTGCGCTTACAGCATCATGCTCTAAGAATAATTTGCGTCCTGCGAGCTTTACTAAGTAATCGGCTTCAGCAAGTAACCAATCATTTGGTCTACGTCCTTTTACATCTGCAACAGCAACTTGAAGACTTTCGATACTTTTTTGCTGTTGAGACAAAACAACCTGACTTTTTTCTACAGTGACTGATGCTTGTTGAATCGTTTCTTGCTTTGTCTTTTCTAATTCTTGAGTCAGAGATGACTGAGTAGTTTTTAGCTGATTCTGTAATGCTGTAATTTGTTCAGCTTGAAGGCTATTTTGTTTCTGCATTTGGAAAGCAATACCACCACTAAATATGATTGAGATTGCTATTGCGATAGCACCGAGTTTCACACCTCGCTTACCTTGCTTTTCTGCTTTCTCAATTTGCTCTGAATCTTGTGGCTTTTGGCTCTTTGGTGTTGATGTACTATCAACTTTAGTTTCTTCTGTTGTTTCAGATGGAGAGGGCTCTACAACATTTTCAGCAGAATTTTTTTCTGATGAATCTGTAGAACTTTCCTTTACTGTTTCTGAAGCTTCGCTCTTTTGTTCAGGGACAATTTGGTCATTATTTTTTTTGCTTGTCATACTGATTTCCTATTCTAGCTATGGCTGGAGAGCAGCCAGTAATATTTGATTAGTTGCGCTTAAAGTATTTTCGACTTTAGAGAAGCCTAATTGTTGAGCTCGATTAGCAATGCGTTGGCTGGGTACGAATAAATGGCAACCTTGCAGCCAATGAAAGTCATCGTCAGGAGTTATGGACACTAAATACTCCAACTGCTCTTGACTAGTGATGACTATTTTTGAAATACCACATTGAATCCAGTCTTTAAAAATATTGTGATCAGTTATTGGAATATATTCTCGATGATAAGTCTCACTATAAGTGACGGTCGCTCCTCTGCTGAGAAGTGAGTCTCTTATTAGTTCTCGACCTCCATTTCCTCTAAGGATGGTAATTCGTTTACCTTCGATATCTTGAAGTTCTTTGAGTTGGAGAAGATGTTCACTATCACTGACTTCTGGATAGTTTACGGGTTGCTCGCAAAGTTTGCTTAAAATCTGTGCGGTTTTTTGACCAACGGCAAGATATATAGGGTGTAGAGGCCATATATCAGCAGATAAGGAGAGTATATTATGTGCGGAAGTTGCCGCATGTTGACTGACTGCGATGATTAGATCGCTTGTTTTTAACTGGAGGTGAAAATTATCTACTTTCTGATTATCAGCAATACGAATAAGCGGATGATGGATCGCCTGGATACCTTCATCCGCTAATTGTTGGCAAAGTGCTTGCCCTTGTTTCCCTGGGCGCGTTACCAACACCGTCATGATTAATCGTGATCTGCGTAAAGTTTAGTTAGAATCTCTTTTGCGCCATCATCGAGTAATTGGTTCGCCAGTGTAACACCTAAAGATTCAGCATCTTTACGCGAACCACGGATTTCACCTCGAACGATTTTTGAACCGTCAGGCTCTCCAACTAGTGCTCGTAGCCAAATATCGTCTTCACCTTCAAGTAAAGAATAGCTACCAATTGGAACCTGACAGCCACCTTCTAAAGTAAGGTTCATTGCTCGCTCGCATAGTACGCGGTCTGCAGTGTCTGTATCGTTTAGTGGTTCTAGTAGCTTGATTAAGCGTTCGTCGTCTAAGCGACATTCAATGCCAACAGCACCTTGACCAACAGCAGGAAGTGACTGCTCTGGCTCAATAAAGCTGCGAATACGTTCTTCTAGCTCTAAACGTTTCAAACCTGCAGCAGCTAAAACGATAGCATCAAACTGACCGTCATCCAGCTTACCTAAGCGAGTTCCTACGTTACCACGCAGTTCTTTGATGATTAGGTCTGGGCGTGCTTCAAGTAACTGACATTGACGACGTAAACTGCAAGTTCCGACAGTTGCGCCTTGCGGAAGTTCATCGATGTTGTTGTAGGTATTTGATACAAAAGCATCACGTGGGTCTTCACGCTCACAAATGGTGACAAGCCCTAAGCCTTCAGGAAAGTCGACAGGCACATCTTTCATTGAGTGTACGGCTAAATCGGCTCTGCCTTCTAGCATGGCTACTTCCAGCTCTTTTACGAAAAGCCCTTTACCACCAACTTTAGCTAATGGTGTATCAAGAATGATGTCGCCTTTGGTCACCATAGTGACTAACTCAACCTCTAAACCAGGGTGAGCGGCTTGAAGCGCGTCTCTTACATAGTAAGCTTGCCAAAGGGCTAGCGGGCTTTTTCTGGTTGCAATGCGGATAGGTGCTGAATTTGTCATGGTGTGTCCGGTATGAGTTCTTTGATAGCCTAATCCTACCATTGTGAAGTGAAAATTCTTACTGTTTGATCGATGCTGACTTTGATAGATATATGATTTGCAGAAGTTCACCAAAATAGTGTGATTGGTATCTCATTTGAAACATGGGCTATTATTAGAAATAGAGAATTAAGAGGACACTACGAGGTTGTGAAATCTCATTCTTTATGGTGAAAAGGCTCGTTATCATGAGGGTTCCTTTGCTTTACCGATAAGCTTAAAAGTGTTAGATTGATCACGTTTTGTTGCTGTTTTTGATTGGTAACTAAACAGAAAGTGTATTTACTCTCAAACCAAGGACTTACCTTGCAGGCTTACATTCAGACTTTAATTCAACGATTGGATAATCTAAATCAACAATGCATTGATCGTGCGTTGGCATTGATGGATTTACAAAGTCAGCGTGTATTCAATTTGATACCAGCACTTTTCCACTTCAACCACCCGATGATTCCTGGTTACTACGACCAAACAGTTCCTTTTGGAATTCACAACTTCGAATTAAATGAATTCCAAAAGCAATTTGTAGAAGATGCGGAACTGACGTTAGGCGGAAAGCTAAATACTACTAGTCAGCCTGAAATTCTCGGTCTTTATACCATGGGTAGTACGTCTTCTATTGGTCAAAGCACATCGAGTGATTTAGACATTTGGGTGTGCGTCTCTCCTACGATGGACAGCGCGACTCGCGACAGTCTAACCAATAAATGTCTCTTGATTACCGATTGGGCTCAAACCCAAGGTGTTGAAGCCAATTTCTTTTTGATGGATGAAGAGCGTTTTCGTTCAAATTATTCAGAGGAAATGACGGGCGATAATTGTGGGTCTTCGCAACACTTACTCCTTTTAGATGAATTCTATCGCTCAGCTGTACGTTTAGCTGGCCAGCGTTTGCTATGGCAAATTATTCCGCCTGAAATGGAAGAGTGTTACGACGAATACGTTCAAGATCTCTGTAGTAACAATTACATCGATTGTTCACAGTGGATAGACTTTGGAAAGCTCAATCAAATTCCAGCTGAAGAGTACTTTGGTTCGAACTTATGGCAGTTGTATAAAAGTATCGACTCTCCGTACAAGTCTGTATTGAAAGCAATTTTATTAGAAGCTTATTCTTGGGAGTACCCACAAACTCAATTACTGAGTATTGATACTAAGCGTCGTTTTTTTGCTGATGAACCGGATCTGTATGGTATGGATACTTATTATCTCATGCTAGAAAAGGTGACTCGTTACCTAGAAAGAATTAATGATCACACTCGTTTAGATTTGGTACGACGTTGTTTCTATTTAAAGACTCATGAAAAACTATCACGTGAAGCTGGTATTGGTTCGGTACCTTGGCGCAGAGAAGCGTTGATTGAAATGACGCGCTCTTGGAATTGGGATTCTGAAACTATTATTGAGCTTGATGACCGAAGAAATTGGAAAGTGGAACAAGTTAAAGTGGTGCACCATGCATTGCTTGATGCATTAATGTTGAGCTATCGTAACTTGATTCAGTTTGCACGTCGTAATGACATCACTTCTGCTATTAGTCCCCAAGATATCAGTATTCTTGCACGTAAGCTTTATGCGGCTTTTGAAGTTCTGCCTGGTAAAGTGACCTTACTTAATCCGCAAATATCACCAGACTTACACGAATCAGATTTAAGCTTTATTGAAGTTCGCCAAGGGCAAGCGAACAAAGCGGGCTGGTATTTGTATAAGCAGCCTTTGATTGCTCATCGTATTCTAGGGCAACCATCTTTAGAGCATCATGAGTATTTAAGTAAACTCGTGGCTTGGTCTTTCTTTAATGGGCTTATTACTGAGTCAACACGTCTTCATTCTGTTGTACGTGATGCTCAAATTGATATCGATAAGTTTTATCAAATGGTGAGTGACTTACGTAATACGTTCTCACTGCGTAAACGTCGTCCAAGCATGCAAGCCTTAGCTAGCCCGTGTGAAATAAGCCAACTGGCGATGTTTATTAACTTTGAGAATGATCCTACGTCAGAGCTAAGTGGTCGTTCGCTCAAAGTTGATTTGAAAAATGCTGATATTTTCTGTTTTGGTGAAGAAGGTAAAAGCTTAGTCGGAAGTGTTGATTTGGTTTATCGAAATTCTTGGCATGAAGTGCGTACGCTTCATTTCCAAGGTGAAACCGCAATGTTGGATGCTTTGAAGACGGTGCTTGGAAAAATGCACCAAGATGCTTTACCACCAGAATCCGTAGATGTTTTTTGTTACAGCAAAAATTTACGCGGTGTGATGCGTAATATGGTGTACCAGCTATTAGCAGAATGTATCGATTTACGTTTGAAGCCGATCGAGCAAGAAAAACGTCGTCGTTTTAAAGCGATCCGCTTAGCGAACCAAATGTTTGGTTTGTTCTTTGAGCGTCGTGGTGTATCGGTCCAGAAGCTTGAAAACTCAGTGGATTTTTATCGCAGTATTTCATCGAATAAGCTAAAAGGCTCTCCGCTGCTCATGCTAGATAAAGAGCAAGAATATCAGCTTCCTGACGTGGTTGATGGTTTTGCTAGTGAAGGATTAATTCAGTTCTTCTTCGAAGATACGGAAAAAGGCTTCAATATCTACGTGTTGGATGAATCTAATCAGGTTGAGGTATATCACCAATTTAGTGGCGAAAAAGATGAGATGATCGCGAGTGTTAACTCTTTCTATACGTCGGTAAAAGATGAATCGAAGATGTCATCTAAGTTGATTAATTTCAACTTACCTCAGTATTACCAGATTGTTCATCCAGAAGAAGGCAACTCTTATGTTGTGCCTTACCGTAATGATAATCAGGTGTGCTCACGAGCATCAAAAATCGTTAACGCGTAAATAAACTAAATTTTTCAATAAAAAAGGAGTGAATCAATCACTCCTTTTTTGTTTTTATAGTTTAGGTTTTTTAAGGCTTAGATTTAATGCACGGTCTTCCAGGTTTACACCCAGTCAATATCTTCGCCCGCATGCTTAACGCACTCTTCCTTCACCATCTCAAAAAGCTCCATCCCTGTTTTTGAACACGTCCATTTATCTTCAATAAGTTTGAAGTGGAAGCCTCCAGAACGAGACGCTAACCAAATTTCGTGCATCGGCTCTTGGCGGTTAATGATGATCTGGCTGCGGTCTTCAAATTCCAGCGTCATCACGTTACCTGTCACTTCGTAATCCACATCTGCCTCTGATTCATCGATAGCTTCTTCGATGTTTTGCATCTGTATATCGACCAGCTGATGAAATTCAGTATCGTTCATCCTTTCTATCCTATTGCTTTTCTTGAGTGTGGTGCGATTATAGGGGGCATTGAGTTAATAATCACGATATGCAAAATGAAAAAGTTAATTACAGCTCTGTTTATGGTGTCCGTTATCGGTCTTTCTGGGTGTGGTCAAACGGGAGCGTTATATCTTCCTGATGAACCGCAGCAAAGCGAACCATCGCAATAAATGCCTAATCGCAACAAGTGAATAAACGCAACAACAGCAATCGTATTTATAAGGGATAAGAATTTTGGATTACTTTAACTATCAGGATGATGGTCAGCTTTGGGCTGAGAACGTCGCACTTTCACAATTAGCCGAGCAATATGGCACACCTTTGTACGTATATTCACGTGCAACGCTAGAGCGCCATTGGAATGCTTTTGACTCTTCAGTTGGAGAACATCCTCATCTTGTTTGTTATGCAGTAAAAGCAAATTCAAACTTAGGTGTGTTGAATACTCTTGCTCGTCTTGGTTCTGGCTTTGATATTGTTTCAGGTGGTGAACTTGAGCGTGTTATTGCAGCCGGCGGCGAAGCGTCAAAAATTGTTTTCTCAGGTGTCGGTAAAACCGAGGCAGAAATGAAGCGAGCACTTGAATTAAACATTAAGTGTTTCAACGTTGAGTCTGAGCCTGAATTAGAGCGTCTAAATAAAGTTGCGGGTGAATTAGGTGTGAAAGCGCCGATTTCTTTACGTATTAATCCAGATGTAGATGCAAAAACTCACCCTTATATTTCAACAGGTCTGCGTGATAATAAATTTGGTATTGCTTTTGACCGTGCACCTGCTGTTTATCAGTTTGCACAAAGCTTAGGTAACCTTGATATCCAAGGTATTGATTGCCACATCGGCTCGCAATTAACCGATATTGAACCTTTCATTGATGCAACAGATCGCCTGCTAGCATTAATTGATCAGCTACGAGACAGCGGTATTACGATTAAGCACCTTGATGTGGGTGGTGGTTTAGGCGTGGTTTATCGCGATGAATTGCCTCCTCAGCCATCTGATTACGCGAAAGCATTATTGGCTCGTTTAGATAATCATTCTGACTTAGAGCTGATTTTTGAGCCTGGAAGAGCGATTGCGGCGAACGCTGGTGTATTATTGACAAAAGTTGAGTTTCTAAAGCCAACAGAGCATAAAAACTTCGCGATCATTGATGCGGCCATGAACGACTTAATGCGCCCTGCATTATACCAAGCATGGCAAGATATCGTGCCTGTTAGCCCTCGTGAAGGTGAAGTAGTGACTTACGATTTAGTGGGTCCAATTTGTGAAACTGGCGATTTCTTGGGTAAAGACCGTGATTTGGTTCTTGAGCAAGGTGATCTATTAGCGGTTCGTTCTGCTGGTGCTTATGGCTTTGCGATGTCATCTAACTACAACACTCGTTCTCGAGCGGCAGAAGTGATGGTTGATGGCGAGAAAGCTCATTTGGTTCGTCAGCGTGAAGAGCTTGCGAGCTTATGGGAACTTGAAAACATTCTTCCGGAGTAATTTGAAGCGTTATGCATTTCCATTTTTCTAAAATGCATGGTTTGGGTAATGATTTCATGGTCGTAGACTGTATTACCCAAAACATTTTCTTTTCCCCTGATTTGATCCGTCGCTTGGCGGATCGTCATACAGGGGTTGGTTTCGATCAGCTGCTTGTTGTTGAAGCACCTTATGATCCTGAAACTGATTTCCATTATCGAATTTTCAATGCAGACGGCAGTGAAGTGGAGCAATGTGGCAATGGTGCACGTTGTTTTGCTCGTTTCGTTCGCATGAAAGGTTTAACGAATAAATACAGCATCAATGTCAGCACCAAAAAAGGCAAGATGGTACTGAAAATTGAAGAGAATGACCAAATCACTGTGAATATGGGCATTCCAGAGTTCGAGCCAAATAAAATTCCTTTCAAAGCAAAACAAACAGAAAAGACCTACATTCTTCGTACCGAATCTCACACTTTGTTTTGTGGTGCAGTAAGCATGGGTAACCCTCATGTTGTGACTGTGGTGGATGATGTTGATACTGCTGATGTTGATACGTTAGGTCCTCTTTTGGAGTCTCATGAACGCTTCCCTGAGCGAGTAAACGCTGGTTTCATGCAAGTACTTAATCGCAATGAAGTTCGCTTACGTGTTTATGAGCGTGGCGCTGGTGAAACTCAAGCTTGCGGAAGTGGTGCATGTGGCGCTGTTGCTGTGGGGATCTTACAAGGTCTACTTGATGAAGACGTAAAAGTCTCTCTACCTGGCGGTAATTTGCATATTAGCTGGCAAGGTCCTGGTAAACCTCTGTATATGACAGGTCCTGCTACACATGTGTTTGACGGTCAACTTTCTTGCTAGCTTCCAAATAAGCTAGCATTTATGTGACTCATTTGTATCAATAAGCCAACGACGAAAATAAGTTGGTATTAATAAAATAAAGGAAAAGTTGTGTCTTACGTAGAAGCTGACGCACTAACGGCAGAAGTGGTCGCCGAATATTTACGTGATAACCCTGATTTCTTTCAGCAGCGTAAAGAGTTGGTTGATCACCTCGCGATTAATAATGTTGAGCAAGGTGCCGTTTCATTAGTTGAAATTCAACTGAAAAGGCAGCGTCAGCGAATTGAGGACCTAGAAGAAGAAATTACTAGCCTGATGTCTTTAGCGGCGAGTAATGACAAAACTTTCTATGAATTCATGACACTACAAGACCAGATCTTGAAATGCTCCGATTTTGTTGAAGTGATTACGGCTGTCGAGAAAAAAGCTGTAGAGTTAGGGCTAAAAGCCTATATTCGCTTACTTTCTCAAGATTCAGGCTATTATCATTTAAGTAAGACGGGATATTCTCGCTTCTCTACTAACCATCTAAATGGTAAAGAAGCGTATCTTGGTCGTTTGAGAAAAGCGGATAGAAGTGATCTCTTTGATGAGATAGCGGTACCCGAATTGGGCTCTTATGTTGTATTACCGCTTGTTAAGCAAAGCCAGTTAGGTTTTTTAGCTTTCTCAAGTGAAGATGGTGGTCACTTTCAGCCTTATATGGATACGCTTTTCTTGCGTCACTTAGCCCTTGTTGTGGCTCATTTAGCCGCGACACTACCTTGGCAGAAACTTGATGAGCAACCAGCCCAAAATACCTCTTCCATCTAGCCTACAAAAGCCTCTTGAGCGCTTCTATGAATATCTAAGAAGTGAAAAGGGGCTCAGTTTACACACCCAACGCAATTACAAACAGCAATTAGAAACAATGGCATTCCATTTGGTGGATCTTGGTTTAAAAAGCTGGGACCAAGTAGATGCGGCTTGGGTGCGCCAATTGGCAAGTAAAGGTATGAGAGAAGGAATGAAAGCGAGCAGCTTAGCAACTCGCTTATCATCGTTACGCAGTTTTTTTGATTTCCTTGTATTACGCGGTGAGATGTCTGCTAACCCTGCGAAAGGCGTATCAGCACCTCGTAAACAGCGTCCACTACCGAAAAACTTAGATGTCGATGAAGTAGGACAGTTACTGGAAGTGAACGAAGATGACCCTTTGTCTATTCGTGATCGCGCTATGATGGAAGTTATGTATGGAGCTGGCTTACGTTTAGCAGAACTTGTTGGTATCAATATGAAAGATGTATTGAGCAGGCAAGGTGAGATTCGAGTTATTGGTAAAGGGGACAAAGAGCGCAAAGCACCCTTTTCAGGGCTAGCAAAAGAGTGGGTTGATAAGTGGCTGAGAGTTCGAAATGAATTAGCCCACCCGAGTGAGAAGGCTCTGTTTGTTTCTAAATTAGGAACACGAATTTCGCATCGTAGTGTGCAAAAAAGAATGGAAGAGTGGGGTAAGAAACAAGCTGTTGCTAGCCATATAAGCCCACACAAATTACGTCACTCTTTTGCAACACATGTGCTGGAATCTAGCCAAAACTTAAGGGCAGTACAAGAGCTACTAGGGCATGAGAATATCTCTACGACTCAAGTGTACACTCATTTGGATTTTCAACATTTAGCTCAAGCTTATGATCAAGCTCACCCGCGAGCTCGTAAGAAAAATAAAGAATAACGAGGTTTATTAGAATGCATGTGTACCGAGGCATTACTCCCATTAAAGCGATGACGTTCGATTTGGATGATACGCTTTATGACAACTGGCCTGTCATTATGAAGGTTGAGCGTGAGATGGTGCTTTGGTTACATCAACATCATCCTGTATCAGCTTCTATCAGTCTCGAACGTTGGCAACAAGTTAAACAAGACGCTGCGATCAAAAACCCCATGCTCAAGCACGATGTTACTTTATGGCGTCAAACCCAAATTGAGCAAGGTTTGCTTATGCTGGGGTATGAGCGATCTAAAGCTCAACATGCCGCACAAGAAGGCATTGCTCATGCGTTATGGTTACGTAACCAAGTTGATGTACCGCAAGAGACTCATCGTGTTTTGGCTAAGTTAAGCCAGAAAATGCCTTTAGTGGCTATAACGAATGGCAACGTGGATCCTCACAAAATTGGTTTAGGATCTTATTTCCAATTGATACTTAGAGCCGGTCCAGATGGACGAGCAAAGCCACATCCAGATATGTTTGACCGAGCTCAACAATTCTTAAACGTGAACCCTGCCGAAATATTACATGTTGGTGACCACCCAATTACGGATGTTTTAGGTGCAAAACGAAATGGTTATCAAGCTTGCTGGTTTAATGACCAAGGTAAAACGCCTTACCACACGTCAAAAATGCGAGCGTTACCTGATTTAGAAATCACCCAAATCAGTGATTTACTGATATTAATATAAAACATTCAGATTGCTTAATAATTCGCATTTATAAGACTGAGTTGATACATTGGTGATTAATTAGGAATCACCTAAAGGGTCACCACAGCATTAAAGATTAGAAACAGTGGTTGCCAACACGTTAATAATTATAAATTGTGAACAAGGCTTGGCATGCAAACGTATACTTTTTTAGCTCATACTGAGGAACTATTAGAGTCTCAGTTGATGGAACATGAATGGAATACTAATCATAGTTATCTCATTCAATTATTTTCTACTCAACCTGCTGATGTCGCCCAAAGCTTTGCTCGTGTTGCCCTTTCTAAGGTTCCTTCCCCTATTATTATTGGGCAAAGTGCTTGTAATATTATCCGTGATAACCTGCTTCAAAATACTGGCACAATTCTTATAATCAGCGAGTTCTCACATACTCGTTTAACTTCAGCCGTACAAGTTTTTACGGAACTGCCGGAAAGAGATAGCCAATTCCTCGTTGAACAACTGCGAATATCCTCAGACACACAAGCTGTGATTAGCTTAAGCGATCAGCTGAATGCGCGGGACTATCCAATTTACAGCGCATTTGAACAGCTCCCTTATGTGGTCCCTGTTGCTGGTGGTTTGTGTCAAGAAAACAAATTTGGTCGTTGGGTCTTACATAATGCTGATGTTTACCAGCATGCTTGTGTGGCGGTCTCACTCACTAACCCTGACCTAAAAGTATGGTCGGACGCATACTCAGAGTGGAACCCTATTGGAATGAAGTTACGCGTGACCAAAGCTGAAGGTCGTCGAGTATACTCTTTAAACGACAAGCCAATCTTTGAAGTGTTTAAGCATTATTTGTCTGATGGTAAAGATCTACCGCTTAACCAGATGATGAGTTTTCCGCTGTATCGGGAGTCAGGCAAAGAGAAAGGTATATCAACGCCACTCCGGATTAACAGTGACGGCAGTATTGAGTTCGACAGTGTTTGGGAATCCGGTCAATATGCTCAGTTTTGTTATAACCACCCATCTCTCACCTCTGAAAAAGTACGTCATGGGGCAGAAGTTCTGTCTATTCATCAGCCCGAATCCGTCTTTATCTACAACTGTGCTTCTCGTCTAGAATTCATTGATGGCACAACAGAGCTAATGCCGTTTAAAGGAATTGCTGAAACGACAGGGGCGTATTGCATGGGGGAGTTATATTATGACAACGGAAAGCAAGAAATTTTGCACCATAGTTTAACCTACCTCGCGATACGTGAATCTCAAGACCTTAGAGAGTTTTATCGTTCTGAGCAAAAGTCAGAGTCAACCGTCTCCCCATTATTGAATTTAGTGCGAAATGCAGTGGCAGACCTGGATCAGATAAATGCTGAAATGGAAAAGAAGCTGCATCAGCAAGCAAGAAAGCTAACGGATAATTACCGCATTGATTCTAGGACTGGTTTGCCGAATCGGATGGCTTTAAAAGAGCGGTTGAATGAGCTCGCATTCAGTGAGCACTTGCTTACTTTAAAGCTGACTAATTTTAATCATGTGAACGAAAAATATGGCTATCAAGTTGGTGACCAACTGTTACTCGACCTATCTAGTCACTTCATTCGTCGCCTTGAAAAAAGGCTGAGCCAGATACCACTGAAGATAAGCTTGTTTAGTATTGGAGTTGGAGAGTGGGCGCTGATTTTCAACGCCAATACTGAAAGTCATCTTATTAAGCAAAAATTTGTTCAGTTTTCCGATGATATCGAACGAATTAACTTTGAGCCTTATGGTTTATCTGACGTAGATTACCTTTCTGTTTCTTTATGTGGTGGGTTTGCCAGCCGGTGTGATTTTTTAAATGAAACTGGTGAAGAGATATTACTCAAAGCCATCGAAGCAAGGCGTTATGGTGTTCGAAACAATACCCACATTACCAATGCAAAAGATATTCAGGTTAGTGAAGAGGATCGTAAAGAACGCATAGGTTGGTTAAGTTGTGTGAGCCGCGCAATCCTAGACCAAAAAATCATTACTTACACACAGCCGATTGTTTCGGCCAGAACCCATGAAGTGATTGCTCAAGAGTGTTTAGTGAGAATCATGGAGCCGGATGGCAAAATAGTCATGCCGGGTAAGTTCCTGCCTATTATTACTGATACGCACCTATACACTAGACTCAGCCGACATATGATAAAGAGTACTTTAGGGTATATGGCGGATAAACAAGGTTCATTTTCCATTAACCTATCCCCTCAAGATTTGTTTAGTGACAAAACGCTCGAAGTGCTAGAAAGTTCAATCCTGAATATGAATGATCCCACTCGACTTGGTTTGGAAGTCTTAGAGTCAGAACAAATAAAAGACTATGGTCGTATGATTGAAGTGTGTAACCACTTTCGTGCACTCGGGGCTCGTATCATAGTGGATGACTTTGGTGCTGGGTATTCGAATATCGATGAAATCATTAAGCTTGAGCCACAAATTATTAAGTTAGATGGCAGTTTGATTCGAAATATAGATCAAGATATTAAGCAACGAAAAATTGCTTCACAGCTCGTGCGATTGTGCCAGGTTTTCAATGCGAAAACTGTGGCCGAGTTTGTTCATAATCAGGCAGTTTGTGATATTACAAAGGATATGGGTGTCGACTATTTGCAAGGTTATCATTTAGGTAAACCGAAACGCTTGTTTTAGCAAAAAACGAAAGAAATTAACTGTATATTGGTGGCGCATTCCATAAACTGGATGACACGGACCTCACATTATTAATAAAGCTATCAGTTTTATTACGTGCATAGCACTAGAAATGCGAGCAGAATAACAAGCCATTAACCTAAAGATTAATGTGAATATGCAGTCTATTTCAATCTTGGTACAAGATTTTGACCAACTTCAAACGGAGTTAAGTCAGGTCTCTTTTTTATCTAATGAAAAACTATTAATTCAGGTCTTTTCTTCATTTGAAAAGAGTCGAGTTGAATCTGCATGTCTGGAGATTAAAAAGACTTTCCCCAACGCTCAGCTCATTGGCGCAAGCGCAAATCATTTTATTCGTAAAGGTGAAATAGAGTATCAAGGCCTTTATCTTATTATCACTCGCTTCTCTTCAGTTTCCCTTTCTTGCAGCCTTGTCTCATATAGTGATGACTTAGCAACCGACAGCGCGCAAATGTGGCACCAATTAGAATGCACTAAGCATACTCAAGCCATTATTTGCTTTGCCGACCGAATGAATATGAGCAAACAAGCTCTTTTTTCCTCATTCAATCACTCTCGATTGCAAATCCCGATTGCTGGTGGTGCTTCGACGATTACTGATTACGGCCGCTGGGTCATGTTGGATGGTTGTTGTTATGAAAATGCTTATGTGATGGTGGCTCTGCATGGCTCCGATTTGGCTATTGCCAAAGGCTTTTACACCGAGTGGAACCCAATAGGTAAAACATTCTGCGTGACTGCCGCTGATGGGAAATTGGTTTATGAACTGGATGGTCGCCCAGTAAGAGAACTTTATAATCATTATTTAGCGGATGGTCTAGAAGTACCTTTAGAGCAATTGCATGATTTTCCATTAATGGTTGGTGAGCCTAAAGACCAAAGTATTTTTTTACCGATGAGAATTGTCGACGATAATGCGCTTGAGTTTAATGGGGAGTTTAATGTAGGTGATGAGGTTCGTTTTTGTTACGACCATCCATCGCTGACCCTAGAGCAAGTGCGGAATGGTGTGCAGCAAGTCGCTAGTCACGCTCCCGAGCAATTTTTTATTTATAACTGTACCTCGCGTCTTGATTTCATTGAAGGCAACCAAGAAGTTTCTGTGTTCCAAAATTTGGCAGATAGCTTTGGTGTATATTGTATGGGGGAGCTGTTCAGAGATGATGACCAGCAGCGATTATTGCACCATAGTTTGACCTATATAGCATTGAGAGAAGGGGTTCACTCTAGCGAACAAGCCACACCTATCAATAAAACGGCAAGTGCAATATCGCCATTATTTTCTTTGATCCGAAATGCGCTTGTTGATGTTGATGACATGAACCAAACCATGACGAGTAAAATACAAAAACAAGCGACAGAATTGACGGCGAGTTATCGAGTAGATCGTCGGACTCAGTTACCAAATCGTAGTGTATTGAGAGAAAAGCTCGCGCAGATGAAGCCATCAAGCCATTTATTGAGCTTAAAGGTGAGTAACTTCAGCCAGATAAATGAAAAATATGGCTATCACGTGGGTGATCAGCTATTGAATGATTTAAGTGAGTACTTTCAAAAAGCTCTTTGGAAGCTATTTGATAAAGACTGCTTGTTGTACAGCATTGGTATCGGTGAGTGGGCGGTGGTATTTGAAAGTATGCAGAGTGAAGAGTTTATACAAATGCGTTTCTCTGAATTTGCAGATACAACAGAGCATGTAAACTTTGAGCCGATGGGGCTACCTGATATTGATTACTTGTCGGTGTCTCTAAGTGCTGGCTTAGCGAGCCGTTGCGACTTTCCTAATTTATCAACTGACGATTTACTGCTTAAGTCGATAGAAGCGCGCCGTGATGCGGTACGTAATAATAAACACCTAGTGAATGCTCGAACCTTAATTAAGTTAGAACAAGAAAGGCAAGAGCAACTTGGCTGGTTATCTTGTGTTAGCCGTGCGGTTTTACATAAAAACGTGGTCGCTTGTGCTCAGCCTATCGTGGCAGCTCATACCCATCAAGTGGAAAGCTATGAATGTTTGGTTCGTATTGAAGAAGATGGAGAACTCATCGCACCAGGTAAATTTCTACCTATTATAGAAGGTACACACCTATACACTCGTCTCAGTCGACAGATGATTACTCGAACGTTTGAGTGCATGAGTGAAAGAACCGACTCTTTTTCGATCAATCTATCTCCTCAAGACCTAACCAATGAGAAAACCTTATATCACTTGGAAGATGCCATTGGATTGATAAGCCACCCGCAGCGTATTGGGTTAGAAGTCTTAGAGACAGAACAAATTAAGGATTACAGCCGTCTGATAGAGGTATGTAATCACTTCCGCGATTTAGGGGTGAATATTATTGTGGATGATTTTGGCTCGGGGTACTCGAACATTGATGAAATATTAAAACTCGAACCGCAAGTCATCAAATTAGATGGCAGCTTGATTCGCAATATTGACCAAGATGAGAAGCAAAGAAAAATAGCACAACAACTGGTGAGTTTATGCCAGATATTGAATGCAAAGACGGTCGCTGAATTTGTTCATAATCAGCAGGTTTGTGAAATTGTTGAAGATATGGGGGTTGATTATTTGCAAGGCTTTTACTTTAGTGAACCGAAGCGTTTGTTCTAACGCGTTGACTTGTGCTCAGTGGAGCTTGGCAATCTGCTTATAATCATAAGGTTTAAAGTGGATGAGAATAAAGGGGCTGACGTTCCACGTGAAACATCCATGCATATGATTTGCAATAAAGGGAAGCGCTAGCTTCCCTTTATTGTTTGTGTTGTTACCTTAGCTGCTTACTGCAGTTTATGCCCGCACTTATCCGCTTTATAGACTTGTAAATACTGTTCAAAGTACTGCTCAATTTGGTCAGCTTGCTGATCTTGGTTGAGCTCTCTAAGCAATTGGATACCGACTTCACAAGTGCATAAATGACCAGTTTCTTGGTTTCGCCTTAGTGTATACAGGGAATCTTGAGTGGTTTGCAGATGAATCGCGGGTAATGATTTTAGCCATGGGCTTTTATTGAGCATCTTCTTTGCTTCTTGCCAGGTTCCGTCCAGCATAATAAATAGTGGCTGGATACGCTCTTGGCTCGCAGGCAGGCTTTTTATGATTTGCTGACAAGATTGGCTGGTTTCACTAGGGAAGAGAACAAACGCCTGAAGCTTAGGCTGAGCAATCTTTTTAAGCAACTCTATCGGAGGCTCTTTTCTCTGCCATGTATATACGTGGCAGTTTTCTAGGGTTTGGTTGAGCAGCTTTCCGGTATTGGTTTCGCGAGAATGCTCGTTCTCATGAGTTAAGAGCGCTAACTCAATCGAGCTGTCCACTTGTGGTGTTTGATCGCAAATGCATTGGTGCTTAAACCCACAACCAGTACATACTTTTAGCTCTTGCTGCTCTTGCTGCTCTTGCTGCTCTTGCATTACAGCATGACTCCGTCTTGTACTGGAGTGATTTTGTCAGCGAAGAGTATTACGTCAGTTACATTATTACCTTGAACAACCGGTGCTACACTCGGGTTCATTGGATAGCTTACTCCGGTGTAGCTTAATTTGTGTTGAGCTGGCGTTGCTCCTCCACCTCGAACATTGAAGATAAGATCTTGCCAGCCATGATTTTGGTTTTTGCCTAATCGAATATCATCTTGTACTAGGGTGATACGACTATTGAAACGCCAATCATCATTATGGTTTTCAAAGATAAGCAATGTACACCCACCGGAGCCGCACCAATCTAACTGCGCTAACAGTTCATCATTTCCATCACCATTGAGGTCATAGGTCAGCCACCTATATTTGGTGTTGTCTGGGGAGGTTTGGTGGATCTTGAAATATCGACGAATGGCATTGTCGACGTCTTGATTAAAAGCGGAGCTGGAGTTTATCTGTTTTGCCGATAAATCTACGGATGTATTTGATGCTTTTTCAACTTGAGTGCTTAGCGTTGATTTTGCTCTAAATAAGGTAAGCCCCCCATTCGAGATAGGGTAAACCACGTTACCAACTTTTTCTTTTTCTGCAGTTAACTGATAACCATCACGAGTAAAGATTCGTTCTGATATTAAATATTGCTGTTGATGCTGTGTCATTACTACTTGCACTTGATCTTTATTTAACTGTTGCCAGAAGCCTTGCTCGATAATAGATGGCTCGCCGGAAGTATAAGAATAAGTGGTCGTTGCACTATGGTTGTCATGCAGCTCTAGTTGAACAGAAAACCCTATGTTATCCGTTGAGCTAGCAAAATATAGCCCAGACCAATCCAGAGTTGAGTCGACATTCGCTACAGTTGCGCACCCATCTAAGTCTTTACTCCCAATAGTAAGTTGAGATTTCCAACCGTATATTGAATCGCTCATTCCATCGTTACAGGTTTCTTTTTGTAGCTCAAGATCACCGTCATTCAGGCTATATTGCCTTTTATCAGCGCTTACTCGACTTGATTGGATAGCAAGATTCTGTGGTTTATCACCCATTGGGGTATAAGTAATTTGGTCTTTGTTAAAAGATGCAGACCAAAAAGGTTCTGTACCAAAGGCACGAGTCGGGCGAAGCGGTTGAGAGCATCGTTCAGGGTTTTCTGTAGTCAGTAAATTGACTTGCTCAACAACAAAGCGAGCTGTGAAATCTGCGTTATAGCCTGTTTGGCTGGGAACACTAAGGTGACCAATCATCTCACCATACATGGTTTGATAAGGTCTTGAAGGCAGAGCCAGTGCTTGTTGAAGCGCGCCTTTAGGGAGATCTAACCAGTATTGTTGCTGGCTACCACAAGGAGTGAAGGTTCGGGTCTCATGTCCGACAACCACTTGCCCACGCATGATGAATGTTTGAGGTTGAATGCTTTTAGGTTCATCTAAAGTTGCTGGTGGTAACTCAGGTTCAGTGACAACTTCAGGTGCGGAGCTGCAGCCTTGAAGTGCCAGAATAGCCAGCCACGTTGCTGGGTTTTTAAATGCCTTCATGTTATATCTTCCTATGAGCAACCGTTAACTGGATTTATTATGGCATATTGGTTATTTAAAACAGAACCCGACACATTCTCAATTAACACATTACGGACACAAAACTCCTCCTGTTGGGAGGGGGTGCGCAATTATCAAGCAAGAAATATGATGCGTGATGATGTGAAGTTGGGTGATTTAGTGCTGATCTATCATTCTTCATGCAAAAAGGTTGGGGTAGCAGGGATTGCAAAAGTGACCCGAGAAGCGTACCCCGATCATTTTCAGTTAGATCCGGAAAGCGATGATTACGATCCAAAATCTACCCAAGAGAATCCTAGGTGGATCATGGTTGATGTCGAGTTTGTACGAGTAACAAAAAGGCTTATACCCCTTGCGACATTAAAAGCGATGCCTGAGCTTGAAAATATGCCTTTGGTCAAACGTGGAAACCGCTTATCAATCATGCCCGTTTCAGAAGCAGAATGGACGGCAATTTTAAGTAAAGAGACATTACCGAAGCGCAGTTAAACTGTCTGTTGGAAGGATAAAAAGCAACCGAGTGGTTGCTTTTTTTAGGCTAAATACAGCTCGCTAATCGCTTACAGCAAGTGCTCATGCAGATAATGAGCGACAGCGTCATCGGCGTTGCTACCAATTACTTCATTATTTGGTAAAGCTTTCAATACTTTTTCATGAGATGTACCCATCACTAAGCCTTTGCCAGCCATTGAAAGCATCTCAGCATCATTCATTCCATCACCAAAGGCAATACAATGCTCCAAGCCTAAATTCATAGATTTAGCCACGGCTTCTAAAGCGTGACCTTTAGATACTTCATCCGCCATCACTTCTAAACACCAAGGTGTTGAGAATGCGATGTTTAGCTTGTCACCCAATAGCTCATTGAGTTTGTCTTCAAACGGAACAAGGTATTCGTGTTCTTGGTTAGGGTGAGTGAAGAAAATTTTAGCAATACCTTCTTGAGGGGCATTGTTGATGTCAAATAAACGATAAGTGAATCCGGTTTGGTCATGGAAGTTCTTCATGCCTTCGTCATCACGGTTCATTAGCCATTCGTCATTCATGTAAATATGAATGAAAATTTCCGGATCATCTTTAAGGACATCAACAACTTGTTGAACTAGGTGAGCAGGAATGTTCTTTGCGTAGGTGAGGTTATCATTTAAGTCATGAACACGTGCACCGTTGGATGTGATCATGTAGGCAGGAATGCCGGTTTGCTCGCGAATGCCTGCAACATCTACATGGTGACGACCAGTAGCAAAAATGAAGGTATAACCTTGCTGGTGCAATTCAGTGAGGGTTTGCTTAGTAAAGTCGCTGAGCTGGTGGTTTGGAGCGAGTAGTGTGCCATCGAGATCTGACGCGACAATTTTAACGGTATCTTTTAATGCAGAAGTAGTCATTTAGCCCTCATTGCGTTGTTATGAATGCTAGTGATCTAGCATCGTTTTTTTGACCTACAAATTGTATGCGAAAACAGAGAAAGAAAAGAGGGTAAAGGTCACTGACTTCTCTTCCTCTTTAGCTAGTTTGCTATTGTTCAGCGCTTATCTTGAGCGCTTAAAAAATCACAAATGGCATCCAGTGTTTGGTTTCGATACTGATCTTTTTCAAAGAGCACTTCATGCTGCGCATTGTTAATGATCTTAAATTGGCAGAAAGGGTTGGTTTTAGCCAGTTTTTTGATAAAACGAACTTGAGCTTCATTACTCACAATCCTCTCGCTTCCGGCTTGAACAATCAGTAAGGGGATTTGAATTTGGCGAGTTTGCTGAATACATTGCTTAGCAGCCATCAGACCTTGCCATACCCAGCGAGTGCTGGCGCCGCCCACTTTCAATTCGGGTTTTTCTTCATAGAGTTTACGAAACCATTGATAGCGAACGTTACTTTGCGTTAAAGGATTATCTTCAAATGGTTTTTGGAAGTATTCCTTTTGTCCTGGAGCATAGGTTGCTTTTGTACTAATGGCTGTTAGCAGTTGGCTTAGTATTAGTGCCACTGGTTTTAAGTACCATTCTGTATTTACACCATACATTGGGGCACACAGTGCGACTTTATCAAAAGTATGTTCCGGTGTGGTTTGCAAGTACCGAGTTGATATCGTACTTCCCATAGAATGACCTAATAAGTAGCGTTCTTTATAGCGCTCTATCTGGAAGCTTTTCACTAAAGTTGCCATGTCAGCGACATAATCATCAAATTCTTGGATGTGCCCAATGTCAGAGTCTTTTACCAATCGTTCTGATAATCCTTGCCCTTGATGATCAAAGGAATAAATATCGTAGCCTTTTTGAAAAAGGTCGTAGAAAAGCTCTTGGTATTTCCAGCATGACTCAATACGCCCATTAACAATGACAATGACTTTATTGTGTTCAGGATGGGTATAACTGCACCAGTATGATTTTCTTTTATGGGATGTTGTAACATAACCTTCATTTCTTTGTTGCCAAAGGTTGGCTATTGGGTGTTTAATCGCTTGCTCGAACTGATGCTCTTGCGTATAAGAAGGGTGCGTGGCACCTGAATTTTCCATGATGAAAATGCCTAAGTGAAACAGTGAGAGCGTAGTCGCTACTAATGATATTAGATTAATGAACTCATAAGGAAATGCAATGGATACTCATGTTTGGTTAGCTTATGTTGTTACCGCTATTCTTTTTAGCCTAGCACCTGGTTCTGGTACCGTTAACTCAATCAGTAATGGTTTGAGTTATGGGACGAGGAAGTCATTAGCATCGATTATTGGCCTGCAACTCGGTCTTGCTTTTCATATTGTTCTTGTTGGTGCAGGTATTGGTGCTTTGGTCGCGAAATCGGCTCTAGCATTCTCTGTTATCAAATGGGTGGGTGTGATCTATTTAGTTTGGTTAGGTGTTCAAAAGTGGCGAGATCGCTCAAGTTTGATCGCACAAACCGGCGAAGGAACTAAGTCGAGTTGGGACCTTATGCGTAACGCAGTGTTGATTAATTTGACCAACCCTAAGTCAATAGTTTTCCTTGTGGCACTTTTCCCACAATTTATAAACCCAATGCAACCTCAGATGCCACAACTTTTGGTTCTAGGTGTTACGACAGTTGTTATTGATGGTATCGTAATGCTTGGTTACATTTCATTGGCGGCACAAATGGGTCGATTTATTCGTTCTGACCGCGTAATGGGCAAAATTAATAAAGTATTTGGTGGTATGTTTATGGGCTGTGGAGCTCTACTTGCTGCCGCGAAAGCATAATGATAATAACGGCTTAACGGATTAAAATAGAAAGACAATGACTTCAACGTACGTCGCGCGCCAACCGATCTTTAACCGAAAAAAGCATACATTAGGTTATGAGCTGCTTTTTCGGGATGGGGAGAAAAATGCTTATCCTTCGCATATTGGATCTAATCGCGCGACGTATCGATTAATTGTCGAAAACTTCCTGTCTGTTGGGATAAACCCTTCCATTCCTACATCTCGTTGTTTCATCAACTTTCCGTATCAAAGCTTGATTCGTCGCTTACCATTGAGCCTACCTAAAGATAAAGTCGTGGTGGAAGTGTTGGAAACATGTTCGCCAACAGATGAGTTATTTGAAGCCATTAAAGATCTGTACCGGCAAGGTTATATGATCGCGCTGGATGATTTCACGTTGACTGAAGAGTGGAAGCGATTTCTTAAATATGTCCACATTATTAAGCTCGACATCATGCAGATGGGGCTTGATGCTGCCTGTGAATTGGTTCGTGAGCATCATGGGCAAAAATACAGTTTTCTAGCTGAAAGAATAGAAACATTGAAAGAGTTTGAACAAGCGAAAGAGGCTGGTTTTAAATTCTTCCAAGGTTATTTTTTTAGTAAGCCAGAAATAATAAAAACGAAATACGTGAGTCCAGAGCAAGCCATTGCCATGGAGCTATTTCAAGAAGTCTGCCAAGCTAATGTGGACTTTAAACGTGTAGAAAGTATTGTTGCGAAAGATGTGGCACTTTCTTATAAGTTACTGCGTTTTGTGAATACCATGTCTCCTCGCCTTGAAGTGACGATATCCTCTTTTAGACAAGCGCTTGTTTATCTTGGTCAAGATAAGTTGAAGATGTTTGTTTCACTCGCCGTCGCTTCGTATATTGCAGACTCCAAGCCAAAAGAGTTGCTTAACTTATCTCTTCAGCGAGCTCAATTTTGCCAATTGATGTCACGCTACCAGCCCTTTCAAAACCATACTGAACAAGCCTTTATGATTGGCTTATTCTCCATGTTGGATGCACTACTTGATCTGTCGCTGGAAAACCTTGTCGATCAACTCCCATTATGCAAAGTCATTAAAGTCGCCTTATTGCGCCGAGAAGGACCCTATGGAGTGCTATTAGCATTAGAAGAGAGCTTTGAGCTTGCTGATTGGAAAAGTATTGAAGGTTATTGCCAGCAGTTAGGATTAAATGCTGAAGATGTACAGCATGAATTGGTTCAAGCTCAGCGTTGGAGCCAAACCATGCAGCTCTAACATTGAATATGAATATTTGATGACAAACTAACGCACGCCTTGACGTGCGTTTTTTAATAACTAATATATATGCATATCCATATATGAGTATGTAGTTATGCTTCCTCACCAATTCTTTAAATTACTATCTGATGAAACAAGAGTGCGCTGTTTAATGTTGATAGTACGCCAGACTTGTTTATCGGTTGGTGAATTAACACAGGCATTAGAAGAAAGTCAGCCAAAAATATCTCGTCACTTAGCGCAATTACGTTCGAGTGGCATTTTGACTGATGTTCGCCAAGGGCAATGGGTTTTTTATCGCCTGTCACAAGATTTACCGGGTTGGATGCTAAAGTTGATCGACGACCTTATCGCATCAAACTGTTTGAAAATTGAATACCAGCAAGACATCACGCGTTTAGAAGCTATGAGCTCACGCCCTGTATGTTGCGTTTAAATCCAAATTTAAGTTTCACCACTAGCTGAGAGAAAAGACAATGACAGTTAAAGTAGGTATTAATGGTTTTGGTCGTATTGGCCGTCTAGCACTTCGCGCGGCATTCGACTGGGCTGAATTAGAATTCGTACAAATTAATGATGTAGCTGGCGATACAGCAACATTGGCACACCTTCTTGAGTTCGATTCAGTGCAAGGTCGCTGGAACCACGAAGTTGCTGTTGAAGGCGATGAGATGATCATCAATGGACAGCGCATTAAAACCACTCAAGAGCGCGATCTTGACGCTATTGATTGGTCGGGTTGTGATGTAGTTATCGAAGCGACAGGTGTTCATCGTAAAACTTCTTTCCTAAATAAATACCTTGAGCAAGGCGTGAAGCGTGTTGTTGTCTCTGCACCAGTGAAAGAAGAAGGCGTTGCGAATATTGTTGTTGGTGTGAACGATGAAATCTTCGATCCAGCAGTACACAAGATTGTGACAGCCGCTTCTTGTACAACTAACTGTATTGCCCCAGTGGTTAAGGTAATTAACGAAAAACTAGGTATTGAACAGGCGGCGTTTACGACCATTCATGATCTAACCAATACGCAGACTATTCTTGATGCGCCTCACAAAGACTTACGCCGCGCTCGTGCATGTGGCATGAGCCTTATCCCTACAACAACAGGTAGTGCAACCGCTATTGTTGAAATTTTCCCTGAGCTAAAAGATCGAATTAATGGTCATGCGGTACGTGTTCCTCTTGCGAACGCATCACTAACCGACATCATCTTTGATGTGAAACGTGATACGACTGTTGAGGAAGTGAATGCGCTACTTAAAGAAGCATCGGAAAACGAGTTAAAAGGCATTCTGGGCTTTGAAGAGCGCCCACTGGTTTCTATTGATTACAAAGGCGACCAACGTTCAACGATTGTTGACGCGCAATCAACCATGTTAGTTGGTAAGCGTATGTTGAAAATCTACGCTTGGTATGACAATGAAATGGGCTACGCAACTCGCACTGCTGAGCTAGTTCGTACTGTTGGTCTGGCGTAAGCCTTGGTTTCTAGGAGAAAAATAATGACAAATTCTACTGCTCACCCAACGTGGGAACTTAACCTTGAAACTGGTGCTTTGGTACTGACTCCGTGCCCTGGTACGAAAGAATCGAACCTTGATGATTCTCTTGCCCAGCTTAAAGCGCAAGGTGTTGAAGCGATTGTGACTGCGCTTGATGACGCAGAACTAGGAAGCAAAGGCGTTTCTGAGCTGGGTGAAAAAGCCCAAGAGCTTGGTATGCAATGGTTTCAAATTGAAATTGAAGATGATAGAGCTCCGGGTTCTGATTTTGATTCGAAATGGCAAGCTGCTAGCCCAGCACTGCATGATGTAGTGAATAATGGCGGCAAAGTGGCTATGCATTGTATGGGCGGTTCGGGGCGTACTGGTTTATTGGCTGCTCATCTGTTACTTGAAAAAAATTGGGACATTGGAAAAGTGGTTCAGGAAGTTCAAGCTCTTCGCCCAGGTGCTTTTACAAAACCAATTCAAGTTGAATACATTCATGGTGTTGCTGCTCAGTAATCATTAATGGTCTAGACCGAGTTAATAGCTCGTTATAGTAAGGCTAAGTGATTAAGACTGGTTAAAGGGCTTTTGGGACACCATGATCCAAAAGCTCTTTTTATTTGAGCCCATGGTTTGAATTTGTGAGAAACGTATGTTTTCAAACTTAAGTAAAAGTGTTCGCCAATATATGTTGGTGACATTCAATTATTGGAACTTCACCATTACTGATGGTGCTCTTCGTATGCTGGTGGTGTTGTATTTCTACGACCTTGGCTACAGTTCGTTAGAGATCGCCTCACTGTTTCTTTTCTATGAATTCTTTGGTGTGGTGACCAACTTAATTGGCGGTTGGTTAGGGGCTCGTCTTGGTCTCAATAAGACCATGAACATCGGGTTAGGGATGCAAGTCGTCGCCTTGGGCATGCTCGCAGTGCCAAGTGCAATGTTGACTATTCCATGGGTCATGGCGGCGCAAGCTTTATCGGGCATTGCAAAAGATCTTAACAAGATGAGTGCCAAGAGCTCAATTAAGACTTTAGTGCCGGATGAGCAGCAGGGTGCGCTTTATAAGTGGATAGCGATTCTGACAGGGTCTAAGAATGCACTTAAAGGCGCTGGCTTTTTCATTGGCGGCTTACTGCTTTCGACTATCGGTTTCCAATATGCAGTACTCGCCATGGCTGCGGTTCTCACATTAGTCTTCATTGGCAGCGTATTAAGCCTAGAAGCAGATATGGGCAAAGCGAAAACAAAACCTAAGTTTAAACAAATTTTTTCCAAGTCAGACTCAATCAATATTCTTTCTGCGGCGCGAATGTTTTTGTTTGGTGCTCGTGACGTGTGGTTTGTGATTGCGTTGCCGATTTACCTAGGCAGTGTGTTTGGTTGGAACCATTCATGGGTAGGCGGCTTTTTAGCGGCTTGGACCATTGCTTATGGTTTTGTGCAAGGTATCGCACCTAAGATTACCGGTAAGGCCCAAGGTAAAGTACCAGATGGGTATGCTGCTTTATTATGGGCTGGAGCATTAGCGGTTGTAACTGCTGCTATTGCTTACGCTGTTCAAATCGGCTGGCAACCAGAAGTGGTTATCATCGGTGGTTTGATGATATTTGGGGCAATCTTTGCTGTGAACTCATCGCTACACTCATACCTGATTGTGAGTTATGCGAAAGGTGATGGTGTGTCTCTTGATGTCGGTTTTTACTACATGGCGAATGCAATGGGTCGTTTGATTGGTACTATTTTATCTGGCTTGGTATTCCAAATGGCTGGCTTGTCAGCGTGTTTATGGGTGTCTTTCGCTTTCTTAGCACTGACCACTTTGATTTCTCTTCGACTACCGAAGGTTCCGCAAACTTCAGCCGCCTAGCCTAAATAAGCGATATGTAACTCCTTTAACAATAAGCTGACTTGGCATGTATACCGGTCAGCTTTTTTATTGCTATAGTTTGATGATTGAATATTAATCAGATACTTAAATGGAATAGAAAGCTCTATGAAGCAACGAGTATTGTTTTTTGACTTAGCAAGATGTGTCGCTGCGGTTGCCGTAATTGCTATTCATGTATTGGCGCCTTATCGTCATGAATTGAATAGTATTCCATTTGGAGAATGGTTTACCGCTATCACGGTAAATGGTTTTAGCCGCTGGGCGGTTCCTGTCTTTATCTTGATCACTGGTGCTCTTATGCTGAGTGACCAGCGCCCGTTTGACGCTAAATATTATGTGCAGCGCCGGTTGGGGAAAGTTCTCATCCCTTTCATTGTTTGGTCTTTGTTTTATACCTATTTATCAGGTTGGTCATTAGAAGGCTTTGATAGCGGTGTGAGTTGGCAAGTATTGGCTGAAAGTTATCACCATTACACTTATTACCATTTAGGTTTCTTTTATTACTTCATCCCTCTGTATTTCGTGATTCCTTTCTTACAAATCATGCTTCGAAAATATGGTGATAAAAGCATTTATGCCCTAACTGGTGTGTGGCTGTTTACAACGTTACTGTTTTTACTCGGTATTGATGGACCTTGGAGTCATGAATTATGGCTTTACACGGGTTACTTGCCGTTAGGCTACATCCTTTATAAAAAGGTACCGTTAACTAAAACCACTATGTGGTCGATTGTCACCCTTGGTGGTTTAGCGTTATTTGCTACCGTATTTATGGTCGTGGATGCCAGTTTGGCCGCTGAAAAATACACTGTAGGTCGCTGGCTTTCATATAAAACGCTGAATACCGTGATTATTGCCAGCATGGTTTTTTTACTGTGTCGTTATTTCGGAGAAGGGCTCTCAGATAAAAGTAATCAACTCGTGAGCTTTGTTAGTAAATACAGCTTGGGCATTTATCTGTTACATCCGATTTTCCTATGGCCGATGAAAGAGTTTGGTTGGTATCAAGGTCATCCTGCTTGGGTTATACCTCTGTGGGTATTGATTGGGGGGGCTGGGGCATTATGGATGAGTTGGTTGTTGGCGAAATCAAGTAAGACTCGCTGGTTACTGCCGTAGAGTTATTGCAGCCATAGGTTAAATTGTAGAAATGAGTTGCAGAGCAGCGTGGGAAGCGCTCTGCAGTCTTAATCGATAAACCTATCGCTTTAACGCAAAGTGCAAAAACTTATCACCTTGGTAGGTCATTGTGCCTTTATCCCCAGGAGATAGGGCATGGAAATAATGGATCCCCACTTGAAACTCACGTTTTGGACCAATGCGACCTTTTTGTACATATATCCAATACTCTTGGTCTTCTTGTCCTGGTTCAGCATCAGGAAGATCAATGGATTGTTTATCTAAAATAGTGACATCAGCTTTTTGTTCGGGTGCATTTTCACCTTGCATGTGTTTTCGATAAAAACTCACAAATACCCAACCAGCGAGTAGGGCAAGTGTAAAAATGGCAAAAAACAGTGTGCTAGGCATATAACCCTCCAAATAATCGTAGGTGATATTTTAGTGTTACGGGCGTTTATAGGTTGTGTGTTAAGCCTCTATATCGTTAATTCCCATATTGATAGATGGTTATTTTTCGGCTGACATCACATTTACAAACTAGTGAGGGATAAGGCATTGTTATTTATTGTCTCTTTCTCACGTAAAAAGATTAGGGTTTATAGAAGAATAGGCAAATGCTCAACTAGAATGATGAGTAGAGTAGGAGGGCCGAAATGACAGACATAGAACAAGTAGTGACAAGAACTCGAAACATTGAGAAGTTATTACGGCTTCAGTATCACGCTGAAGGTGAAGGATTACATGAACTCATTACAAGTTGCGAAGAGCGGCTGCCTCATGATGTAGTGAGTAAACTAAGATACGTAGCGACGTGTCGTAATAAAGTTGTGAAGGATGATAAATCTGAACTAGAAGATCAGGCTAAATTTATATTAATGTGTGATGACTGTGAAAAAGAGCTCACACCAAGGAGTAGCCGATTTATCTGGCGAGTGGCTATTTTATTGATGGTAGTGATGACATTAGCAGCAGCTGGCTTTTATTACGCCAATTGGGATGTACTCACGCATCATTTTTTATCTAAATAATCCGATTTCATAAAGAAAAAGGGACGCATTAGCGTCCCTTTTTCTTTAGTAACTTTATAAGTTGCTTAGTACATCATCGGCAGTGTCATTAGGCCAACAACTACTGCGATCATTACAAGCCCTTGTTTTTGTGAAGAAGAAATCATAACACTGCCCCTTGATTTGGTTGATACTCTTTATGCTTATTAGAATAGCACTGTTTTTGGTGTTTATTCAAGTATTACTTTTGAAGCTTCCAAAAGTAGCATTAAAGTTAGCTAAAACTAGGTTGTTTTGTCCATGTTTAGCTATTGTTTTGATGTGGTTGCTAATCGATCTAAGTGCTCTTTAATTGAGCTTTGTTGTTTTAACTATATGAAATTAATGAAATTTTCAATGTAATGAATATTGTTAATAGTTGTTAAAGTGTATTAATAGATTTCATGGTTTGGGATGTTGCACTGAGGCTTGTTTGTTGGTTTTTGATGGCTTTGTATGTGGGGTTTTCGTTCGTCGGGGCATAACTTTGGTGATTTTTAAGATATTTAATTTAAATCTCGTTGGTTTGAATGATTGGCGAAGCTATGAGTTCTATTAACTTTATAAGTTGTGATTTTAATTGTTAAGTTATTGTTTTTTATTGTTTAAATTCTTAATTTTTTCCAGTTTAAATGTTTTTTGTGTAAAGGTTTTCGAGAGGATGGTTAATAGCGAACGTAAAGTTTGTAGGCTCGGAAGGTTGAAATCGGTCTCGCGGTGAATAATTGTCATAAAGTGGTCAAGGTCAGGAAACTAGAATAGTTCCTTATTAAATCCTCTTATCTAATTTTTACCGTAGCTTTTTAGTGGAACCGTAATCAAGATCCAATTTTGAAGTGCTGGCTCTTTACATCAAAGCCAGTGTGCCTAGACTGACCGCGATTTGTAGTAATAAGGTAAGCGTATGTGGAGTTGGTTGGCGGTTTCATTAGCAAGTATTGGAGCTGTATCAGGTACGAAACATGGGTTTATCGCTCAGTCCTTACTGTATAAAATCTTTACCTTTGCCTTACTGATCATCATTGCTATGACTCAGGCTTCTATCTATGAGCATACATATTGGATTGTGGGCGGTTTAGCGGTGTCCGCACTTGCTGATACTTTGCATACCTTAAAGCGAAAACGTACCTTTCATTTCATTTGCTTCCTTGTTGCCCAATTTTGTTACAGCAAAGCATTTTGGCTTCAATTGTCCGGAGAGATGGTTTGGTGGCTATTTGCCTTATTGCTTGCCGCAAGTATTGTTGCTTTCTTTTTATTGCTTCCTCAGCTAGATAAACTGGTATTCCCAGTCGTTATTATGGGCATCATGCTTATTCAACTGTCTTGGGCGTCAGGAGAAGTGTGGTTAACCTCACCAACGCTAGCGAGTGGTATTGGTTTTGTTGGTGCGTGTGTATTACTGCTTTCAGCTCTTGCCTATGCACTGAATAGCTATCGCAGCCCGATTCGCCGTTCCTATGTTTGGGTCACGGGCAGTTACTTCTTAGCTCATGGGCTAATAGTCTCGTCTCTAGTTCTTTAACTGCTAGCTCGTTACTCATTTACGGCTTTGCTTGTTAAATTCATGACTAGTATGGTTCGTAATTCTTTTTCTTACGCTGCCTAACAGCCTCTATTTTAAGTAGGCGTTATTTAAATCGCGTAGTGGAGTCAGCTACGCAGTTAATTAAATAAATCCTGTTTAGTATCAAACTGATTTTTTCATACATCAGTATTCTAGGTCTTCGTTGATTAAAATGAGACTTATAAGATGACAACTGAAATTCATGCCCATAGTGTTTTAAACCTGCTGAATGAAACCCCTCTGACCCGAGAAGAACTGGAAGCAGTATTGGCAGAGCAATATGGAGCGGATGCACGCTTTCATACTTGTAAACTCAACGACTTAGATTTAGACCGTTTATTAACCTTCTTTCTTAAGATGGAAAAAGTGGTGTTAGTTGGTGACAAGCTAAGTACAAATACCCATCGTGTATGCAGTCATTAAGTTTATTATTACGTACTAGTTCGTTGATATACTTTGATTTTTTTGTTTTATAATCTCTGAAATAATAGTGTATCTAGAGTTCGAAAAGCGAGATTGAGGCTGCTATACTCCGCGCAACTTCGCTTTTCGAGACAAACTTATGGAAATCTTATCCGCAGCTACCATGCTGTTTCTTATTATGGATCCGCTTGGTAACCTCCCAATCGTCCTTTCTATCCTTAAGCATATAGACCCGAAGCGTCGTCGTATTGTTCTCGTTCGAGAGCTAATCTTTGCACTTATAATCCTGCTGCTATTTTTGTTCGCAGGTCAAAGCATCATGAACTTCTTACATGTTCAGCCTGAAACTTTAAGTATTTCTGGCGGCATAATTCTATTCATTATTGCCATTAAGATGATCTTCCCAAGCGCCGGCAGCATTACTGGGTTAGCGGCTGGTGAAGAACCGTTTATCGTGCCAATGGCAATTCCTATGATTGCGGGTCCATCGGTGATTGCTGCACTGATTCTGCTTTCGACGCAGCACCCGGATAACATGTTAGAGCTCTCTGGAGCAGTGATGCTAGCGTGGGGCGCGACTTTCTTTATCTTGATGTTTAATGGCTTCTTCCTACGAGTTCTAGGAGAAAGAGGCTTGAAGGCGATAGAGCGTTTGATGGGCTTGCTACTAGTAATGATCTCGACTCAGATGTTCCTAGACGGCGTGAAGGGTTATCTTGGATAGTTCTTACGCGAATTGAACAAACAAAAAGGCAGCTCAAGTGAGCTGCCTTTTTGTGTCCCCTAAATAAGGCGTTGGCTTCCTTAAATAGTTTTCCACGAATAGTGTTACATCATGTGCTTGCGTCGGATATCAAGCAAAGCAAAAATACCGAAAATAAGAATTGACCACTTTTCCCAACGACTCATCGATATCTTGTCGCCAAACGCTCCAATGAAAATCAACATCTGCAACCCATGCATGAAGAACAAAAATGCCGTCATGATGTATAGCGCAATCGCTGAGTTACCTGGGAAAGGGTTAAATATATTGATGATTAAAACTAGCCAAACAAAAGCAATCGCCGCTTTGGCTAAGGTAAGCAATATTTTCATTCTGTTGCCCTATCTATTTTTATGATTCTTCGGATTCAACGAGCGTTCTATTGAACAATCGATAGCTGGATTGACCGGTTGTTTTATCTCGGTACAGTTCCCAGTTTTCCGGCATGGATTCTAATGCGAGCTCTTTTTCTGTTTCCACGTAGATGATGGCATCATCAGTGAGCCAGCCATTACTCTCAAGTAGTTGAACTGTTTCTGCGAGTAAGCCTTTACGGAAAGGTGGATCGATAAACACTAGATCGTGTGGCGTACCTTGATTACGAAGGTAAGAAAGCGCATCAGTATTCACAACATTAATATTGTCTGCTTTCAATTCTTTCGCATTATCCGACAGTTGCTTTGCTGCCTTTGGGTTCATTTCTAGTAAAGTGACAAGCTTGGCTTGGCGTGAAGCCGCCTCAAAGCCTAAGCCGCCAGAACCAGAGAAAACGTCTAAGCAGGTAGAATGAGGTACTTCTTGAGCTAACCAATTGAAAAGCGTTTCTTTAACTCGATCAATGGTTGGTCGTAACCCTTCCAAGTCATGAACCGGAAGCTTTCTTCCTCTCCAAGAGCCACTAATGATTCGAACAAAGCCACCTGATGGCTTTTTTTGTGATGTGTTTTGCTGGCGACGTCTTACCATAGATTTTTTGACCGCTAATAAAGTGATACTATACCGAGCCCAAATTTAATTTGGCTCGGGTATTAAATAAATTTGCAATGACAAAGTGTAGCAAGCTAAACGAAAAGTTATCACTGCTTTGTCATTTTTCTTTACTATTCGCTTATGCAAAATACGAATTGTATAGGTAGCGTAAAGAGTCGCGTGTATTAGTCAATAAAGTTAATAAGTAGATCTAGGGAACCCCTCTGATGGCGGAAAAAAAGAAGCGCGGTTTATTATCGTGGCTTGGCTTTGGTGAAGAAAAACAAAGCCCACAAACGCAAAACGAATCAAAAGCAGAACAACCTGCAGAAATAGAAAAAGAGGCTGTTGAAACAGAAGAGTCTCAAGTTGAATCAGAGCAACAAAAACAGGTTGAGAAATCAGAAGCTGATCAGGAAATAGAAGCGAACCTGGAAGAAATTCAGGAACAAGAACTTGAGCCTGTAGAAGAAGAACCTAACACTGAGCTAGCAGAAGCAGAAGCAGAAGCAGAAGCAGAAGCAGAAGCAGAAGCAGAAGCAGAAGCAGAAGCAGAAGCAGAAGCAGAAGCAGAAGCAGAAGCACCAGTTGTTCCTCGTGTTCAAGAACAAGAAAAACCTACAGAAAGCTTTTTCACACGATTAAAGCGTAGCTTAAGCCGTACTAAAGCAAATATTGGTGCTGGCTTCTTTGGTCTATTCAAAGGCAAAGAGATTGATGAAGATCTTTTTGAAGAGCTGGAAGAGCAGTTATTGATTGCTGATGTTGGTATGCCAACAACCGTAAAAATTATTGAAAACTTAACAGATAAAGCAACTCGCCAAGATTTGAAAGATGGCGAGGCGTTATACGGTCTGTTAAAAGAAGAGATGGCTGAAATTTTAAGCCAAGTAGAGCAGCCACTGGTTGTGGATACAACGAAAACGCCTTACGTTATTTTAATGGTGGGTGTGAACGGTGTCGGTAAAACGACCACTATTGGTAAGCTAGCGAAGCAGTTCCAAAGCGAAGGCAAGAAAGTCATGCTTGCTGCGGGTGATACATTCCGTGCAGCCGCAGTTGAGCAGTTACAAGTGTGGGGTGAACGTAATGATGTTCCTGTTATCGCTCAACACACGGGTGCTGACAGTGCTTCTGTAATTTATGATGCGATTGAAGCTGCTAAAGCGCGTGGTGTTGATGTGGTTATCGCAGATACTGCGGGTCGTTTGCAAAACAAGAGCAACTTGATGGAAGAATTACGCAAGATTGTTCGCGTAATGAAAAAAATTGATGATTCAGCACCACATGAAATTATGCTGACATTAGATGCCGGTACCGGTCAAAATGCGATTAGCCAAGCGAAGCTATTCAGTGAAGTTGCGCCAGTAACTGGGATTACGTTGACTAAACTGGATGGAACGGCAAAAGGTGGCGTTATCTTCTCTATTGCAGATCAATTCCAAATTCCAATTCGTTTTATTGGAGTGGGTGAAGGTATCGATGATTTACGTCCGTTTGAATCTCAAGATTTCATCGAAGCGTTATTCAGCCGAGAAGAATAATTCTTGCCGTGAGTTTACGTAGTAAAGTGTTTTAAACGTTAAAGTACTACGATTTAAATTTGATATTAGTGATCGTAAGAGGAATGTTCGGTGATCAAATTTCAGCAAGTGAGCAAAGCCTATCGAGGCGGGCGCCAAGCGTTACAAAAAGTGGACTTTCACCTTCGACGTGGTGAAATGGCTTTTTTAGGTGGTCACTCAGGGGCGGGTAAAAGTACCTTGTTGAAATTGATCTGTGCGATTGAACGCCCAACCGATGGAAAAATTCGTTTTAACGATCACGATATCACTCGTATCCCCTCTAAAGATATTCCGTTCTTACGCCGCAATATCGGTATTGTTTTTCAAGACCACCGGCTACTGATGGATCGTTCTATTTTTGACAATGTTGCACTGCCTATGCGTATTGAGTCTATCTCAGAAAATGAGATTAAACGTAGGGTCAATGCGGCACTAGATAAAACCGATCTATTGGATAAAGCCCGTTGTTTACCTAGCCAACTTTCTGGTGGTGAGCAGCAGCGAGTCGGTATTGCGCGTGCTGTGGTAAACCGACCAACATTACTTTTAGCTGATGAGCCCACGGGCAACTTGGATCCAGAGCTTTCGAATCGAGTCTTACGACTTTTTGAAGAGTTCAACCGTGCGGGTGTCACTATTCTTTTAGCTACACATGACGTGGGGTTAGTGAATACTCGCCCTCAATATCGCCATCTTGAGCTGAACCAAGGCTTCTTGAGTGAGGTTGAAGATTATGGCAGGTAACAAACGTCTCAAAAAGCCGGCACCGAAAGCGAGCAGAGCCAATAATCGACCTGCGAGTGATGGCTTTTTTAGAATCCACCTAAAACAAGCAAAATCCTCTTTTTCAGAATTATGGCAGAGACCAATTGGTAACATTTTAACACTTGCCGTTATTTCAATGGCACTGGCGATGCCCGCTTGTTTGTATCTATTGGGAAAAAATATCAGCGAAGTCGCAAAAGATGTCGCAAGCCCGTCACAAATCAGTGCTTATATAGAAGAGGGTACACCAGAGCCAAGAGTCATGGTGTTGAAAGATGAAATCGAAAGTTGGGAACAGGTTGCGCTAGTTGAATATATTTCTCCGCAACAGGGCTTAGAAGAACTAAGCCAATATTCCGGCTTTGATGACGCATTATCGTTGTTGGATGATTATTCTCTGCCTGGTGTTTTAGTTATTACACCAAGTGTTGAAGATAATTCAGCAACAAAAAGTATATCGAGCAAAATTAAACAACAGCCTTCTATTACAGATGTTCGATTGGATGAAGATTGGTTAGCAAGGCTTGATGCCATTAAAGCATTAGCTGCGGTTATCGTCATCACTCTGACATTACTGATGCTTGGAGCAGTATTCTTAATTATTGGTAATACGCTGCGCTTTAATGTTCTGGCACGAAAAGAAGAAATTCAAACCATGAAGTTAATTGGTGCAACGGACAGCTTCATTTTGCGCCCTTATCTTTATTCAGGTATGTGGTTTGGTGTACTTGGCGCTGTGGCGGCATGGGTAATGACAGCATTAATTACGATATTACTGAATGGTGCGGTGGACGAGTTGGCTCAGTTATACGATAGCCACTTTAGATTGATTGGACTCAGCTGGGATGAATCCCTATTGCTATTAATAGTGGGCACCTTGTTAGGCAGTATCGCAGCTCGTCTTTCAGCACAGCGACACCTAAAAGAAATTGAACCAGTTTAGTTGAATGCGGTCATATTTAGACAAAAAATAGGCAAGTATTACCCAGTAATTGCCTTGTATAGACGAAATGATTATGCATAATAACTTCCCCCTCCTTGAATCCTGTTCATTTTAGGTTCAAGATTAGCGGGTTTTAATAGCAAAAATACTCCAGATCAGCGATTGATGAGGAACCGAATGGCAAACGCGTATCAAATGTCTCTAGTTACACAAGATAGTTTAGACAGCTATATCCGTTCAGCGAACAGCTACCCAATGCTGAAACCTGAAGAGGAACGTGAACTTGCAGAAAGACTACATTACAAAGGTGAGATTGATGCCGCGAAAGGCTTGATCCTTTCTCACTTGAGATTCGTTGTGCACGTAGCGAGAGGTTACTCTGGTTACGGGTTACCAATGGCAGACCTTGTTCAAGAGGGTAATATCGGCTTGATGAAGGCGGTTAAACGCTTTAATCCTGAAGTTGGTGTTCGACTTGTTTCTTTCGCTGTTCACTGGATCAAAGCTGAAATCCACGAGTATGTATTACGTAACTGGCGTATCGTTAAGATTGCAACGACAAAAGCTCAGCGTAAATTGTTCTTCAACCTACGTAAGTCTAAAAAGCGTTTAGGTTGGTTCAATAATGGTGAAGTTGAAACGGTTGCTCGCGAGTTAGGTGTTGAACCTTCTGAGGTTCGAGAGATGGAGTCTCGCCTTGCTGCGCAAGATGCTACATTCGAAGCTCCAATGGATGATGATGACTCAAGTTCGGCGTATACCGCTCCTGTTTACTACTTAGAAGATAAAGCGTCTGATGTAGCTGATACAGTTGAAGCTGCGAACTGGGAATCACACACGAATAATCGTTTAGGCTTAGCGTTAGCAAGCTTAGATGATAGAAGCCAGCATATTGTGCGTTCTCGTTGGTTGGATGATGAGAAGTCTACACTTCAAGACCTTGCGGATACTTACGGTATTTCAGCAGAGCGTGTTCGTCAGCTAGAAAAAAATGCGATGAAAAAGCTTAAACAAGCGGTAGGCGACTTTTAGCCTTTTTCGTATGACATGCACTTAGTGCGTATAGTTTTATATAAAGCCGAGATCGAGAGATCTCGGCTTTTTTATTTGGATCGCAAAAGTAACAGAAGTGATCGATATTATTCCAATAAAAATGTGGATAACTCTGTGAGAAGTTTATTCGTCACTTGTCGAAAAGCAGGGTGTTATAAGGCTAGAGAGCTATTTTTCTCGTGGGGATATGTTTCTATTAACTCACAGTTAGATCAGGATCATTACTACATCTAGTGGATCTATTTTGAGAAAGACACTTTATTCACGCAATCCACAGTTTTATCCACAAATGATGGAAAAGTGATCATTGGTGGATAACCTTAATAACTGGATGTGAATGTTCGTCTTGGGATAGGTTACAATGGCAGCAAATAAAAATAGTCATAAAAGAGAAGGTAATGGACCAATTTAAGCATATCGATGTTCAAGGTGCGCAAGCTTTGATTCAGCAAAAAGAAGCAAGGCTAGTGGATATTAGAGACCCACAATCTTTTGCTGTTGCTCACCCGGAAACTGCATATCATTTGACGAACGATACTATGGTCTCATTCATGGATGAGGTAGAGTTTGAACAACCGGTTTTAGTGATGTGCTATCACGGGATCAGCAGCCAAGGTGCCGCTCAATATTTAGTGAATCAAGGTTTTGAAGAGGTATACAGTGTCGATGGTGGCTTTGAAGCATGGCATCGAGCTGAATTACCCGTGATTACTGGCTAGAAAGCCGCAAGCGAGAGAAAATATGATTCGATTAATAGCAATAGACAACCCAAGACTTGCTCAAGCATTTATTGATTATATGGACTCTCGCCGCATCCCAATCCAATTGGCTCCAGATGGAGAGGGGAAGTTCGCTCTATGGCTAACAGATAATCAATATCAAATTGAAGCTGAATCCGAGCTACAACGTTTTCTTGCCGAACCCACTCATGCTCGTTATCAAGCGGCATCTTGGAATATGGCAGAAACTCGCAAGAATAAACTGCATTATCGTACTCCTAGTTTTATCAGCATGATCAAAGCGAAAGCTGGACCAGTAACTTTGAGTTTAATGGTTGTGTGTATTGTCATTTTTGCATTACAACAGGTAGGTTTTGGAAGCGAAATTTTTTCTGCTTTGCATTTCCCTGCTGTTGAAGGGCAGCAGTGGCAGCTATGGCGTTGGCTCAGTCATGCTGTACTTCATTTCTCTGCTATTCACATCGCTTTTAATATTTTGTGGTGGTGGCAGTTAGGTGGAGACATCGAGAAGAAGCTTGGTGGATTAAAACTTCTGCAAATCTTTGTTGTTTCTTCAGCTTTATCTGGCGCAGGTCAGTATTGGATAGAAGGGGCTAACTTTGGTGGTTTGTCTGGGGTTGTTTATGCTCTGGTCGGTTACTTATGGGTATTGAGTGTTAGAGCACCACAATTAGGCTTAGGTATTCAAAAGCAGGTTGTTGGCTTTATGCTTATTTGGTTGGCATTGGGCTATGTTCAACCATTTATGGCGATAGCGAATACGGCTCATTTAGCCGGTTTGGCTTCGGGCATTGCACTTGGTTGGTTGGATGCTGCTAAAACGGTTCAGCGCAGTTCATAGATTATGTATAGATAGTTTTCGTTTTTATGGTCGGAGCTCGATTGTTGACGTCACTGAGCAACCTATTTTTACGATAAACCAGTAATAAAAAAGCGGCTTGAAAGCCGCTTTTTTTATGTATGAAATTTATTGATACAAATATTTAGTAAACAGTAAATCTGCAATTACCGTTTTTCCGGTTTCTGGCAGCAGAATTTTGTTCAAATGGTCGACTAAAGTTTTTCGTAAGTCTTCACGACCAGAAAGAGACTTGATAGTGTCTTCGCTTTGCTTACCAAGGAGTTCAATCACAGCATCTCTGATTAAAGGCTGGTGCAATTCAATTAACTCAAGGTCGATGCTATTCGCAACCATGATATCGATACGAACTTGAATGTAGCCAAGCTTCTTACCTTTTGTATGGAAATTAGTCGTTAGATCCGGCTCAAGCGTAAAGTATGCAAGTTGAGGCGTTGCATTTTCTTCTTCTGCAAAGCTTGGTACCGAAAAAAGTAGGCTAATCGCGAGAATTATTTGGGTTACATAACGTTTGTGCATATTTCTGACTTTTCTTTAGTTTAATCGCGATATTCGAAACGCGTTTGTCTTGTTACAATGAACGGTCTAAATCTAAATACGTTTATAACATAGCTGATGGTTAATTGTGGTCATTAGTTGCAGGTTTATTGTACGCGTAAAGCCACTTATTGAATACTAGTATGAATCAGTCAATACCGCTCTATCTGAATTTGTTAATGAATGTCGATTGGCAAAATACCGAAACATTCGCTTTTCCAAGCAAAACTGCACAGCGGTGGCTTATGGAGCAAGGGTCGCTTTCTCGTTTACTTGAGAAGCATTGTCAACACCTGTCAGTTGAGCTGCTACACAACCAAGTTATTGAAAGTTCACTTTTGAAAGAAGATGAAGAAACTCTGCTTTCCTCTTCAGATTGTTTGCTACGTAAAGTGATTTTACAAGGTGATGATGTCGAGTGGGTGATCGGGCGAACGTTAATTCCACGTATCACCCTAGAAGATCAGAGCTATGATCTTTCCCAGCAGGGCAACATCCCTTTAGGTCTAACAGTATTTAGCGCTGAAAATGTTAAAAGAGATGCTTTGCAAGTCGGTTGGGTAGATATAGAAGGGGTTCGTTTGTTAGCTCGTCGCTCTCGTTTATGGATGAACCATAAGCCTATGCTTGTCGCTGAACTTTTCTTACCTGAATCACCAATTTACGCCAAGGAGAATGTGTAAATGCTCGCCACCAAAGCGAAAGCGTATTGGCAATTAACGCGAATGGATCGCCCAATTGGTACGTTATTGTTGTTATGGCCAACCTTATGGGCATTGGTTATCGCCGCGGAAGGTATGCCAAGCATAAATGTACTGATTGTGTTTATCTTAGGCGTGTTTTTAATGCGCTCGGCTGGGTGTGTTATCAATGACTTTGCTGATCGTAAAGTAGACGGTCACGTTAAGCGAACCAAAAACCGACCTTTGCCATCAGGCGTAGTCACGAGTAAAGAAGCTATTGGGTTATTCCTTTTCCTTGCGGTGGTTTCATTTTTGCTTGTGCTGACAATGAATCCATTAACCGTGAAGCTTTCTTTCGCGGGAATTGGATTGGCATTTATTTACCCATTCATGAAGCGTTTTACTCATCTTCCTCAATTATTCCTTGGGCTTGCTTTTAGCTGGGCAATACCAATGGCTTGGGCGGCCCAAACCAATGAGCTACCTAGTATTGTGTGGTTTATTTTTGCGATCAATGCTCTATGGACGATCGCTTATGACACGCAGTATGCAATGGTGGATAGGGATGATGATTTAAAGATTGGTATCAAATCGACAGCTATTTTATTCGGTCGCTTTGACAAGCTAACCATAGGTTTACTTCAGTTAATTACTCTAGCGATGTTGATTGCTTTAGGTATGCATTACCAGTTAGGTGACAGTTTTTACTGGAGCTTATTGGTAGTCGGTAGCTTGTTTGTTTATCAGCAACATTTAATGCGCCATCGTGATAGAGATTTATGTTTTCAGGCATTCTTAAATAATAACTATGTAGGTATGGCAATCACAGCTGGCTTGCTGGTGGCATTCTGGTAGCTATGCTGACTTAGGTAACAGGTTAGATTAAGTTTTAGCCCGTTATTTGAAGTAACTTGAGCATATTAGGAATAAAAAAGGCATCCAATAGGATGCCTTTTTTGTTATTACTGATGACCTAACGCTATTCATTTTCACTAGCAATTTCAGCTTGGTGAATACTTTCTTGAATCGTTAAACGAACTTCTGGGTAAAGCATGGAGTAGAGTAGGTAGGCAAACGGCTTCGTTTTCTCTAAGTCGCAGTTACCATCTTCATCTAGATATTGTTGCTGTTTCAGTGTCGTGAACATTGCAGCAAAGACGCCTTTATCAAAGAACTCTGGAGCATTGATACCATGGAGGCGACCTAGGCGCTGTGCAATGTCTTGGCTCTTTTGTTCCAATTCAGCTTTGTCTAGTTCTGGTGTTTGAACCAGCAAGTTAAGCGCAATTGAGTAACGCTGCAAAGTTTCCGAAATTGTGCGACCTAATAGCATCAAAGGTTGGCTATTGGATTGGTTGATCGTGATTTCGTTTTCTTCGACAACAATCATCCCTTGTTGAGCCAGCTCGGCGATAATGTCCGCTACAACAGAATCCAGTTTGTTTTCTTCATAACTTAAGAACAGCTCTTTCTTAAGGAATGGATAGAGAGTTGCGATGTTCTTCTGGATAGTATCGATAGATAAACTGCGCTGGCGAATGAGCATCTGCGCAATCAAAGAAGGCAGAGCAAATAAGTGGATGATGTTATTGCGATAGTAAGTCATCAAAATGGATTGGTGACGGTCTAAAGAAATAATATCGCCCATAGAGTCTGATTCAATTAAGAATTTATCTAACGATTCAGCGTGTTTTACCAAGTCTTCTGCACTATCTGTTGGGATGGTGTAAGTCGACGAGTAAGGCACATTTTTCAGGATAGATAAATAACACTCAATTTGGGAGACAAGAGAATCACGTGACAATGCACGCTGACGAGAAGCAAGCAAAGCGGTCGCACATAATGTCAGTGCGTTAGTCGCTGCTGCATCATTAATGTGTGTCATCATTTTTGTTGCTAGGTCATTCACAACAGGCGTCATCCATTGTGGTTTGTTTGCGCCCATAGGATCGATATCTTGAGTCCACTCCGGAGCATGTTCATTTAAGTATTGGTTAAGCGGAATTGGCTCACCAAAGTTTACATAGCCTTGTCCAAAGTTTCTTAGCTTACGAAGGGTACGAATTACTAGGCTTGCATTTTCTTTCTCTTTACGTTTTCCTCGTAATTCTTTTGCGTAAGTGCTTACTTCCATCACATGCTCATAACCAATATAGACTGGCACTAAGGTTACAGGGCGATCTAACCCTCGTAACATTGCCTGAATAGTCATGGCTAACATGCCTGTTTTAGCTTGCAGTAAACGACCTGTACGAGAACGACCACCTTCACTGAAGTATTCAACTGAATAGCCTTTAGTGAATAGCTCCGCTAAATATTCGCGGAAAATGGTTGAGTAAAGTTTATTCCCTTTAAAGCTACGGCGAATAAAGAAAGCGCCGCCACGGCGGAAAATCGGACCTGCAGGGAAGAAGTTAAGGTTAATACCTGCAGCAATATGCGGAGGAACCATACCTTCGTGATACAAGACGTAAGAAAGTAGTAAATAGTCCATGTGGCTACGGTGACACGGCACATACACAATTTCATGACCATCTTGAGCAAGCTTACGAACCGTTGATGCATTGTTAATGTGTAAGCCTTGATACAGTTTATTCCAAAGCCAACCCAGTAATTTTTCACCGCGCTTGATTAACGAATAAGAAAAGTCAGCTGCAATTTCATCCATGATGTCTTGCGCTTCTTTGTTCGCTTTCTCAATCGAGATGTTTTTCGATTTTGCTTCGTCTTCAATTGCTTTTTTGATGGCTTCTGATTTTAAGAGGCGATCAAACAACGCTTGGCGGCTAGGAAGGTTAGGACCTGAAGCTGCAAGCTTTTGACGAGAAAAGTGAATACGCGCGACACGTGCTAATTTGTGTGCAATTGATGTGTCCGTGCCGTGAGAGTCAGCCATATAGCGCAAGGAAACGACTGGGCTGAAACGAACCAAACAATCTCTACCTGCAAGCAGTACAGCTTTGGCTTTTTCAGGACCATTCATTGCCTGTAAATACGGCTTTTGCTTGTTCTCTTTACCAGGTTTTCTACCCCAAAGCACGGTGGCGGGGATGACTTGAATATCTAGCTCTGTATCTTCACCGTGCTGCTTTAGTAACTCACTAAACAGTTCAATAGACGAGGTCGGTACGTACTCATCATTTTTCAGCAGTGTTGGACGTGATGAGATAAACACATAGCGTTGCAGTGTTTTACCATTTAGCTCTAATGGGCTAAGTGGGTCAGGTAAGCCTAATTCAAGTGCGTGTTTTTGTAGAGTCAGTAAGTCGACACTTGAACGGAAAGGTAAGGCATACACAATCGGTTTATTTACATCAATGTTCAGCTCTTCAATCGGGTTAGAAGGAATAGATGTCCCTTTTACTAATACCGATAAAGGAAGTTTCATTAATGAACGTGAAAAAGATTGTCCAGAAGACATAAAGGTTCTCTGCCTCAAAAGTTAGGGAACAATAGTTATGTAGCAATGCTTAAGCGCATCTCTATTTCAAACTGTAGAAGGTAAAAACTAAAGGTGAAATGGAGATAGGCCTAGGCGCAAATTTTAAGCGGAGCAAGAATACCAGAAACTGGTCGAACCTTTTACTGGAATTAGTCATGTTGGCGTTAAGTTTAATCAAAATCATTCATCACCTGATTGATTATAGGTGGAGATTCATTAGTGATCTGCAAAGGAAATTCAAACAAGCTGGTGTTTATTCTTATAGCAGTTAGGGAGGTGGGCATTATTTAGTGAATATTTTCATGAGTTTTCACGCGTTACCTCTCTTGGGTTGGTTAAGAATTATTTAAAATGAATTAAAAACAACCAATTGCTTTGCTTTTACTCACTCACTGGATATACTCACAGTTAACTGTATAAAAAGACAGGTGACTCATGAAGCCGTTAACGCCCCGACAACAAGAAGTGTTCAATCTTATTAAGAATAAAATTGAAGACTGCGGTATGCCACCAACGCGTGCAGAAATTGCTCGTGAACTTGGCTTCCGCTCTGCTAATGCAGCAGAAGAACATTTAAAAGCGCTTGCTCGCAAAGAAGCCATTGAGATTATCCCGGGAGCCTCTCGCGGTATTCGTATCCTACTTGAAGATGCAGCTAATGATGATCAAGGGCTACCCTTGATTGGTCAAGTTGCCGCTGGTGAACCAATTCTTGCGCAAGAGCATGTTGAGATGCACTACCAAGTTGATCCTGGCATGTTTAAGCCTCAAGCGGATTTCTTACTTCGTGTAAATGGCGAAAGCATGAAAGACATCGGTATTATGGATGGTGACTTACTTGCCGTGCATAAAACACAAGATGTTCGTGATGGCCAAGTTGTCGTAGCTCGTGTTGATGATGACGTAACCGTTAAACGCTTAGAGCGCAAAGGCTCAACAGTGTTACTACATGCTGAAAACGAAGAATTTTCACCCATTCAAGTTGATCTTGAGTCTCAGCACTTAGCGATTGAAGGGTTGGCTGTTGGTATTATCCGTAATACTGATTGGATGTAATCAGAGTACGCTTTGAGCAACTACTCATTAGTAATCATCAATTATGATACTGATATTCATTCTCAATAGCTTGATGTTGTAATTGATATTCATTATCATCTTCTCTATGGTGACATAAGGAAGATGATGATGCCCCGCCCAACGAAACCCGACTTACCCCGACCAACAGCGAAGAAATCGTCTAAGCAAGAATTTCAAGTTCCTGTTAGCTTAGTGCAACCTCTTTGGTTTCGTAGCCGTGAAAGCTTAGTCGATAATGGTCTCGTATATGATCCTATTGCGGCTCAAGCCTGCACTCGTTGCAAGCTCGCGCCTGAGTGTTTATCGGGTGATGTAGATCAACAGCAACTCCTTCATGCCACTTTAACTCAGCTGTGCGATCTTCAAGTTCGTCATTTTATTTCCCAACATCCTGATGCATGGATAATTAATGTAGGTGCAGGGCTCGATACTCGCTTTTATCGAATTGATAATGGTCGTTGTCATTGGGTTGAGTTGGATGTCACCGAAAATCTAGTATGGCGACAACGTCTGTTTCATAAGAATGAACGTTACCAATTAGAATGTGGTTCAGTGGAAGATATTAGCTGGCTCGATCATCTTAATATTCCAGAACAATCACCCGTTATGATTGTGTGTGAGCATGCACTACTTGATTGTAATGATCAGCAAGCGGCGCACTTTATACAGAATTTAGGTCGTCACTTTGTTCATGCTGAAGCATGTTTAGTGCTCGCTGGTGACAAAAGTTCGACGACATTGGGGCAAAAGCTTGGGGCTGGTCAGTATGCTCATGGTTTAGCTTCACCAGTAGACAGTATTTTAAACTGGTTACCTTGGGCTCAGTCGGTTAAATCATATTCTCCACTCGACCAGCAATGCAGTCGTTGGAAATTATGGCAACGATGGTTATGCAAGCTCTCTCAATTTAAAACGCGCTTAACGCCTCAGCTCATTCAAGTGAAGTGGTAATCTGCTTCAAAAGCTAAATAGATATAGCTATGTAGTCATGGACGACAGCTACTCCTCCGACTTAAAAAGTAGTTCATAAAATAGGGCTAGGTTAGACTATCACCTCGTTAAGAAGAGGTGCTCGTGAAGTCATTTAATTCCCAATTCCAATCCATTCTTCAAATCTTATTGGATCAAGCAATGCACAAAAAGGTGTTGTTGCTTGCGATTCCTATGGTGCTATCCAATATCACTGTACCTTTGCTTGGGCTGGTGGATGCCGCTGTGATAGGTCACTTAGAGCATGCTTGGTACTTAGGTGGTGTAGCTCTTGGCGGCACAATGATCAGTGTGACCTTTTGGTTACTTGGCTTCCTAAGAATGTCGACAACCGGGTTGGCAGCTCAATCTTTTGGAGCGAATGATACTAAGCAGTTAGCCCTTGTATTTGTACAAGGCGTAATGATGGCTTTAGGCTTTGCTGGCGTATTTTTACTGCTACACGGTGTCGTGTCTGATGCAATATTTTCATTTAGCCAAGCAAGTGAAGAAGTTAAACATTACGGGCAGCAGTACTTTTCTATTCGAGCGTGGAGCGCCCCAGCTTCATTAGTGAATTTTGTTATCTTAGGTTGGTTGCTTGGAACACAAAATGCGAAAGCACCGATGTGGATGGTCATTATTACTAACCTAACGAATATTATATTTGATGTGTTATTCGTGATTGGTCTTGGTTGGCAAGTGGAAGGCGCAGCTCTTGCATCGGTACTTGCTGATTACACCGGGCTTTTTTTTGGCCTAATCTGTGTGTGGCGTATTTGGACCAGAAAACAGTTACCGTCTTTATCTTCATTACTAGAACAAACGACGGAAGGGTTAGGGCGCTTTGTAAAACTTAACCGAGACATTTTTCTTCGTTCTTTGTGCCTGCAAGCCACTTTTACCTTTATGACTTTCCAAGGTGCCAGCTTTGGAGATGAAGTAGTTGCAGCCAATGCGGTACTCATGAGCTTTTTGATGATGATCTCTTATGGGATGGATGGCTTTGCCTACGCAATGGAAGCTATGGTCGGAAAAGCCATGGGTGCTAAGAATAAGCATGAACTCAAGCAATCATTGGTCGGAACTTTCTTTTGGAGCCTAATTACGTGCATTTTACTGACCTTAGTATTTGGTGTTATGGGATCTAATTTGATCAATATGATCACTACTATTCCAGAAGTAAAAGCCGAGGCTTCCACCTATCTCCCATGGTTAATTTCGATGCCATTAGTTTCTATGTGGTGCTTTTTATTGGATGGTATTTTTGTAGGGGCGACCAAAGGAAAAGACATGCGTAATAGCATGTTCGTAGCGACTTGTTCATTCTTTGCTATGTTTTACTTGGCAAGTGCTGCTGAAAACCATGCGCTGTGGTTTGCGATGCTTGGTTTTATGGGGATGAGAGGTATTGGCTTAGGTGTGCTGTTTATCCGACAATGGAAAAGAGGGGAGTTTCTTGCCTGAACTCGACTTCCTTTGACCGTCTTACCATCATTCATAAACAAAACAGCAAGCCATATTTAGCTTGCTGTTTTTGTATAGATTAGATGATTGAGCGTTAAAAGAGGCGATTTAAACCGTTCAGAGCTGCCACGCGATATGCTTCTGCCATGGTTGGGTAATTGAACGTGGTGTTAACGAAATACTCAATGGTATTGGCTTCCCCTTTTTGTTCCATGATGGCTTGTCCGATATGAATAATCTCTGCGGCTCTTTCACCAAATACGTGAATACCTAGAATCTCTTTGGTTTCACGATGGAAGAGAATCTTTAAACTGCCAATGTCTTTCCCTGCAATTTGCGCTCTTGCGAGATGCTTAAATGACGAACGTCCAACTTCGTAAGGGACTTTTGCGGCTGTCAGTTCTTGCTCAGTTTTACCAACTGAACTGATTTCAGGAATGGTGTAAATACCGGTTGGGATGTCTTCAATTAAGTGTCTATCCGCCTTTCCTTTTATAATCGCTTGTGCAACAAATCGACCTTGGTCATAAGCTGCGCTGGCTAAGCTTGGGTAACCAATCACGTCACCTACTGCATAGACATGATCAACAGAAGTTTGGTAATTGCTGTTAATTGCTACTTGTCCACGAGAATCAGCTTCTAGCCCAACCGCTCCAAGGTTTAGTTTATCAGTATTACCCGTTCGACCATTGGCGTACAGCAAGCAGTCAGCACGCATTTTTTTTCCTGATTCTAAGTGGATGATCACGCCATCATCCGTACCTTCAATCTTCTCAAAGGTCTCATCGTTACGAATCACGACACCACTGTTCCAAAAGTGATAAGACAATGCATCAGAAGTTTCGTTATCTAAGAAAGATAACAGACGGTCGCGAGTATTGATAAGATCTGTCTTCACGCCTAAACCGCGGAAAATTGAAGCGTATTCACAACCGATAACACCAGCACCGTAAATGATGATGTGTTGTGGGTCATGCTTAAGAGACAAGATTGAGTCGCTGTCGTAGATACGGTCATGCAGGAAATCTACATTATCTGGCTGGTAAGGGCGTGAACCTGTTGCGATAACAAACTTGTCGGCGCTGTAATGTTCTTCCGTGCCGTCACTTTGCATGACTGATACGGTATGTGAATCAATAAAGTGAGCCGTGCCAAAGACTAGTGTGCACTGGTTACGGTCATAAAAGCCTTGGCGTAAACGAGTTTGTTTATCGATAACGGATTTAGCGTGACCTAAGATGTTTGAAAAAGTGGAATGAATACTGGTGTTGTTGTCGCAGAAGAGTGGGTTACTATTAAATTCGATAATACGGCTAACGGCGTGTCGGAGAGCCTTAGACGGAATAGTACCCCAGTGAGTACAACCACCACCTACACTGCTTTCTTTTTCAATAATAGCGACATTCAATCCGGCTTTGGTTAATCCCATCGCTGCCCCTTCTCCTCCGGGACCACTACCAATTACGATCACATCAAAGTGGTTGGAATGTGGCATAGATATCTTCCTTGTTATATTTGATTAACATTGCTGTAGCGAGATTTTAACTGATTCTATTGTTTGGTACATGAAAAGCGCACTATAGAGTGGATGGGATCACGCAGAATTCAAGAAAAGCCTGATTTGGTATGCTGTATGTCTACAATTGACAGCGCAAAGATTGAAATTCGAGCTTCGAACGTATTAACTTCGATACCGTGAACAAAGAGGTGGATTGAATGTCTTATATAACAGCGAGTTTCGCGTTATATTGACTTAAGAATTAAACACACCTTTTTAGGCTGTAGACAGAAGATATAAATTAAGTATGAAACCTATGGGAATCCGCGCACAGCAAAAAGAAAAAACACGCCGAAGTTTAATTGATGCTGCATTTAGCCAATTGAGTGCTGATCGTAGCTTTTCGAATTTAAGCTTACGCGAAGTAGCAAGAGAAGCTGGAATTGCGCCGACCTCTTTTTATCGTCATTTTAAAGATATGGATGAGCTAGGCTTAACCATGGTTGATGAAGGTGGCTTATTGCTTCGTCAATTAATGCGACAAGCAAGGCAGCGAATCGTAAAAGAAGGCAGTGTGATTCGTACCTCGGTTGAAACTTTTATGGAATTCATAGAAAGCAGCCCGAACGTATTTAGATTATTACTACGCGAACGCTCTGGAACATCGTTTGAGTTCAGAACAGCAGTGGTTCGTGAGATACAGCACTTCTCTGCTGAGTTAACGGAATACTTGATTACAACCGGAATGACGAGAGATGAAGCCCATACCCAAGCGGCGGCTTCAGTTACTTTAGTCTTTAACTCAGGGGCAGAAGCTTTAGATTTAGATCGACGTCAGCGAGATGAATTAGCTGAGCGGTTGATCATGCAGCTGCGAATGATGGCCAAAGGGGCTTATTGGTATCGCAAAGAACGTGAACGTAACCGATTAAAAGGCGGGATTGAATAATGTCGAATGAAAATAATACAGTGAACCGTGGTTCAGAAAAAAAAGCACTTGTACTTGCTTTGATTGCAGGTGTTTGTGGTGATGCATTGTTGTCTTGGGTAACGATGAGTGAAGTGACTTTCTCTATTTTCCCACTTATTGCTCTTGTTCTCTCTGTACAAGCATTGTATCAAGAATATTTAGCTAACCCAGTATCAGAAGAGATCCCATTATTAGGCTTAGCCTGTTTCTTTGTAGGTGCATTTGGTCATTCTGCTTTTGTAAAAGCGCAACACCCAGATGCAGGGTCGAACTTCTTCGCAATCATTGTCGCAATGTTACTACTAGCATGGGTAGGCAAGAAACTAGGTTATATGTCTAAAACGGCTTAGTACTTATAAGTACTATCTAATATAGATAATAAAAAACGAGCCATTGGGCTCGTTTTTTTTCTGCTCATTTCTGAAAATTAGAAACTTAAGCAAATTACAAACTCATAAATCAAAGATTGTAGGCTTGCTATAGCTAGCATCTGAAATTTTAAGCTTTGCGTTCTAAAAAGACACCAGCTTCCATATGGTGGGTATATGGGAATTGGTCAAATAGCGCAAAACGAGTGATATCGTGTGTTTGGCTTAAAATGTCTAAGTTATCTTTCAATGTTTCTGGGTTACAAGAGATATACATAATGCGCTCATAACCTTGAACCATTTTACACGTGTCTTCATCCATACCTGAACGCGGTGGATCAACAAAGATGGTGTTGCAGTTGTAGCTCTTAAGGTCAACATTCGCTTGTTGTAAACGGCGGAACTCACGTTTACCTTCCATTGCAATCGTGAAATCTTCTGCAGACATACGAATGATCTGAACATTATCAATCTTATTAGCAGCAATGTTGTATTGCGCGGACTCTACTGATGGCTTCGCTAACTCTGTCGCTAGGACACGGTCAAAATTTTGCGCCAGTGCAAGTGAGAAGTTACCGTTACCACAGTAAAGTTCTAGCAAGTCACCTTTACTGTCTTGAGTACAATCGACAGCCCACTCCAGCATCTTTTCAGCAACTTTGCCGTTTGGCTGAGTAAAGCTATTTTCTACTTGTTGGTAAATATAGCTGTCGCCATTCACGTCTAGCTTTTCAATTACGTAGTCACGGTCCAATACGATTTTCATCTTACGCGCTCGACCAATTAGGTTTAGGTTAAAACCTTCATCGTTCAATTGCTGCTTTAGTGCTTTAGCATCTTTGATCCACTGCTCACCCAATTGACGGTGGTATAGCAGTGACACCAATATCTCGCCGCTTAACGTAGATAGGAAGTCAACTTGGAATAGTTTGTGGCGTAGAGAATGGTTCTCTTTCATTGCATCTGTTAATAGAGGCATTAAGTCGTTGATAAGACGGCTAGCAGCAGGGAACTGATCGACACGGTATTTTTCTTTAGTCTCTTGATTGAACATGACGTAGTACATATCGTCACCTTCATGCCATACGCGAAATTCTGCACGCATGCGATAGTGTTGCTCTGGAGATTCGTACACTTCTAACTCAGGCACATTGTATTGTGCGAACATATCGGTAAGACGCTCGGTCTTTTCTGCCAGTTGTTCTTGGTAGCTTTGTGGGTTTACGTCTAGAGTCGCCATGTTTATGCCTTTTGCTTTGGTGCATTCAAATCAAGAGCGCAGATTTTATTCAATCCATAGCAGTTGTCCAGTGCTGTCGCGTAATCTGCTCAAAACATATCCTAAAAACTATAGCTTATACCAATCTTTAACTAGACAAAGTATCTACAGAACAATATTATCCCCGCAAGCTGGTGCCATTTAGATGTATAGATGGCTGAAGAGGGAATCTGGTGGAAATCCAGAACTGACGCGCAGCGGTAAAAGAGAACGAGTATTCAAAGACACTGCACATAGCATTGTGCGGGAAGTCGAATATTAGGTAGCCATTAGTTAGGTAACTAGTCGGTTGTGCTCTTAAGTCCGAATACCTGCCAGCAACTGAACCATGCCGTATGGCTCAGTAGGAATTTACGCGACTTAGGATCACAACATGAACAAATCCCTTTTAGCGGTTGCTGTTGCATCGCTACTTTCACCTATCTCCAATTTACACGCACAAGAAGCATCTGCAGACGAAACGATGGTTGTTACTGCCAACCGTTTTGAGCAGCAAGCACATAAAACTTTAGCTGATGTGGAGGTTGTTACTCGAGAAGATTTTCAACGCACTCAAGCGAAAACAATTCCTGATGTTCTGAGACGCTTAACTGGCATTCAAATCACTCAAAATGGTGGTCGTGGGCAGCTTGCGTCTATTTTTGTGCGAGGCACAAGTTCTGATCAAGTTTTAGTATTGGTTGATGGTGTGCGTTTTGCTCGCGCAGCGAAAGGCGCAGTAGACTTTAACCAAATTCCTCTAAGCTATGTTCAGCGTATTGAATATGTTCGCGGTGCCCGAGCATCTTTATATGGTTCTGAAGCGATTGGTGGCGTAATCAATATTATTACGTTAGCTAGAGCGACAGAAGAATCGACAACATTAAGTGCCGGTTTGGGAAGTCTTGATTACCAAGAGCTTAGCCTAGCATCAGGTATTTCGACATCTGAAAATGGTCAACTGAACCTTGCTATTAGCCAAGAAAGTGACGAAGGCTATAACGTTAAGCCTGTACCCGGTGTGAATGATGGCGATCGCCATGGTTTTGAAACGTTGAATGGTTTAATCGGTTACACACACAAAGTGGGTGAGAGAGTTTCTCTGTTTGGTAACCTAAGGGCTTACGAAAATATCTATCAATACGATAGTACATTCGGCACTTCACGTAGTTACATGGAATCTGAGAAAGATGATTTTTCAGTAACGCTTGGTGGTACCTATAAAGGTGATAACTGGAATTCAGAGCTTCAAGCTACCGCACAAAAGCAAGATTCTTGGAATTATAAGCACGGATCTAGCAAAACATCAGGTTCCCAAGATGAGTTAGAACAGAATAATGTGCAATGGACAAATAGCTACCAACTTAATGACTCGGTTGTATTTGCTGGTGGTGTAGATTGGCGTGATGAGTCTTATGTTGATAAGTCTGCGAATAAAACTTTCGATCGCTCAAACTTAGCTGTGTTTGGTCTATCTTCTATCACTGTTGATGCTGCTACTGCAGAAGTAAGTGCACGACTTGATGATAACGAGGAGTTTGGTTCTGAAGCGACGTATAACTTAGGGGCTGGCTACCAATTCATACCTGAGTTCGGTGTGAAAGCATCATATGGAACGGCTTTTAAAGCGCCAAACCTTTATCAGCAATATGACCCTACCTATGGCACGAGTGACTTAAAGCCTGAGGAGTCAGATGCAATTGAGCTTAGTTTCAGCGGTATCATCCAAAATGTATATTGGTCACTTACGGGTTATGATTATAAGATCACTAATCTTATCGATTACCATCCGACGACTTATAAATATCTGAATGTAGATGGTGAAACACACATTCAGGGTGTTGAGCTTGTGGCTGAATTTGATACAGGCATTGTACAGCACCAACTAAGTGCTGATTATAAAGATGCGGAAGATGATGATGGTAAGCAATTACAACGTCGTGCTAAAGAGCTTTATAAATGGAATGCTCTTGTCGCCTTTGATGATATTGATTGGTCTGTTAGTTACCAGTATGTAGGCAAGCGCCCTGATGTTAATTATGGCACTTGGCCTTATTCAGATATCACGTTGCCTTCATATTCCTTAATTGATACTGCGGTAAGTTACTACGCAAATGAGCAAACAACGCTTAGCGTTCGTGTTGATAACCTTCTTGATGAAGAGTATGAGACGGCACTGGGCTACCCAGCGGCAGAACGTGCTTACTACATGAATGTCACGTACGTATTTTAAAATTATCTAAACCGCCTTCGGGCGGTTTTTTATTATTGGATATACAATGAAAAAGAAAGTCGTCATAAGCTGGTCATCAGGCAAAGATTCAACACTCACTTTGGAAAGGTTACTCAAGGATCCAAGTTATGAAGTTGTTGGTTTATATACCACTTATGTTGGTGATGAAGTGCCGTTCCAGGTGACTCCATTATCTGTTGTTGAAATGCAAGCTAAGCTGATTGGCTTACCGTTGATTTCAATCGAACTGCCAGAAGTCTTCCCAGCTAATGAGGTTTATCAATCTACAATTATCAATGCACTAAAACAGTCGAACTTAGAAATCGAAGCCGTCGCTTTCGGCGATATGTTTTGCAATGGTATTGCTGACTATCGAAGAAGTTATATAGAACCTGCTAGTTGGGAATGTGTTTTTCCGCTGATGGGGCAAAGCAGTAGCGATCTTGCTGATGAAATCATTAATCTAGGTATTCGAACTTGGTTGGTAACAGTCGATGGTAATGCACTTAACTCCGAGTTTTGCGGAAAGCTTTATACAAAAGAGTTGTTAGAGGCGCTTCCCGAAGACGTTGACCCTTGCGGCGAAGACGGTGAATTCCATACTTTAGTCACTCATGCTCCGTGCTTTAAAGGTTATCTGGAAATTAATAAGACAGAAATAGAGAAGGGAAAGAGATTTACACATCAGCGTTATGAGGCAATTCTTCATCCCGAGTGATATTGGCGAAAATCCTACAAGCGAGTATTATTGTCAGGAATAATATAGATAGGTAAGAACAGTGTTGGAACAGCGACAAAAGAATGTATTGGTCTTTGACTCTGGAGTCGGTGGGCTTTCTGTTTATAACGAAGTCAGTTCGCTGCTACCCAACTTAAACTATATCTATGTATTCGATAATGAAGCTTATCCATATGGTGAGTTAGAGCCTGCTACATTAATACGTAGAGTTTCTTGTTTCATTGATGATTTCATTCAAGCCCATAATATTGATCTAGTGATCATTGCCTGCAATACAGCGAGTACGATTGTTTTACCAACTCTACGCCAATCTCATTCCATTCCTATTGTAGGTGTTGTCCCAGCAATTAAACCTGCTTCATTAATATCACGTAAAGCTGTTGGCTTAATTGCGACACCAGCCACGATAACGCGCGAATATACCCATGACTTGATCAAAAACTTTGCAAATGACAGAGATGTAAAACTACTTGGTTCAACACGGCTGGTGGATATGGCTGAAAATAAGCTGAGAGGTTGTGAGGTGAATTTAGAAGAGCTTGCAGAAATCCTTTCCCCATTGATGAATCACATTGATGTAGCGGTATTAGGATGCACCCATTTCCCACTTTTAAAAGACGAGATACAAACCGTTCTTGGTCAAGAGGTCGTGATGATAGATTCAGGGAAAGCAATAGCTGATCGAGTGAGCTGTTTACTGGATGAAAAAGCGAATACTAAAGAGATTGGTACGAGGAAGGTATTTTGTAGTGCACTTCCTATGGAAGAAAGTGCACTAAACGTTGCTTTGAATCAGTTAGGCTTTACACCAACCCAGCTTCATCCGATTCTGGATGTTTAGGGTCGTTTGCAATGCGCACTTTTAGAGAGCGTTGCATGTAATCTTTGTCATTCAGTTCAGCAATAGCCGCTTGCACGTCATCACTCGCCATAACAACAAAACCAAACCCTCTTCTTTTACCAGTGCGTTTATCTTTCATTAAACGTACTGCAAACACTTCGCCGTGTTCCGAGAATAGCTCACGTACGTGAGACTCATTTGCCTTATAAGGTAAGTTACCTACATAAAGCGTTTTAGTTGATGCCTTCGGCTCTGATTCAGTTTGTGACTGGTTACTTGAAAGGTTTACAACAAAAGCGGATACCAAGACACCAATAATAAAGGTAATAGCAGGAGATATTTCTACCTGAGAGAAAACAATGCCGCCAAGCACAGCAAGTGCGACAATTAATAACATCGGTTTTTTTGAGTTCATATTTGAATACTACACATTAATAAATGAAATAGACGCATCTACCATTAACAAAATAGACACATGAATCTTACGTTCATGGTTTCCATTTTTCCAATATATTGCTGTGATATGTTTCAAATGTTTAGTTTTTATTCGAAAAATGCCGATTTGATGGTGTTTTAAGCGAACGAGAACTTTATTTCATTTTTATTTCGAAAAGCCCTTGTGCTCCTAAGCAATCTCTCTATAATGCCGCCTCACCGACACGGAGTGAGACGAGAGTCACACATCAGAATCGGTAGAGAGAAAAGAAGTTGAAAACAACGCTTGACTCTCAATTCGGTGCGAGTATAGTACGCACCCCTAGCAATTGAGATGTTAATCACAAATGCTAGCGCTCTTTAACAATTTAAACCTATCAATCTGTGTGGGCACTCGTTGATGAATATCAAAATTTGTTTTGCAATAGCAAAGCAAGATTTCCTCGGAAATCAATTTGGTTTCAATGAACTGAGTGACCAATACAAAATTAAGTTTACTTAATTTTGGCACAGTCAATTCATTACCATTCTGTTGGAATGGTAATAGCTTTAGAATTACATGTTTACTTCGGTAAATATTAGTTTTGAAGTCAGTATTCATTGAGCCGACAAAATCTTAAATTGAAGAGTTTGA
>NZ_JAKJSZ010000024.1:0-69922 GCF_050337535.1 Vibrio kagoshimensis | reverse complement strand
TTCAAAGAGTCGTACTCTTAAAACACGATTAAAGGCGCCTTGGCAGAGTGGCTATGCAGCGGATTGCAAATCCGTGGACCTCGGTTCGACTCCGGGAGGCGCCTCCAAATTAGAAAGCCCTAGCAGAAATGCTAGGGCTTTTTTGATCTTACCAACATATTCACACCCAGGTTAAGATGTTTATTTAGCCATCTTAAATTGACTTCAGAACATCATTATTTCCTCTGCTAGTTACTTGTTTGTTTGGATTAGTCTCTTGGAATCGACATCTTTAAAGTTGCATTTACACCTAAAAATGAGATTTACACTTAGAATAATACTCACATCACATGTAACGCGGACAAACAAAACACAGGTCATTAATCGCCAACTAATAGCTGCTGTGAATGTGATTAGTGCATTTATTTAATTGCAGATATGGTAACGAAACAGGTTTTTTATGAGTTAATTAATAGTGAATTAGCGCATTAATCGTAATAATGTGACTAAGTTGTAGTCATTCGACAGTGTTTTATAAAAAATAGGTTGCTAAAAGTTATTACATATATACAAATGTAAGGCTTGGCAGGGTGACAGGGTAGGAGCAAAGTCAGATGCGATCAGCAAATTCAGAGTATTTATTAGCAGCGTTGAGAAGCGTTATCAAAAAAAAGGGTAGAACATATAGAGATCTTGCAGATCGCGTTGGTGTTCCTCTCTCTACGTTTAAACGACATCTGTATAGCCCGAGCATTACTCTTGAACGATTACTTGATTATTGCCGTGAAACGGATACTACTCTAGAAGAGCTGCAAAAAATTGCAGTTAAATTGCAGCATGATAATGAAAGCTTCTTCAACCACACTCAAGACGAAATTTTTTATCAGTTCCCGCATCTTTATGATTTCTACCGTGAGTTAAGGCATATTCGAAATCGAGATAGCCACGGCTATATGAAGCAAAAATATGGGTTAGATGATGCCTCGACTTATGGTTATTTGCGAGCTCTAGAAATGTTGGGCTTAGTGAAGTTGACGGATGATAATAAAATTCAACTCAATGGTCCTTTTTACTACCGATTTTCTGATAACTCTAAACTAAGCATTCAATATAAGAACATTCTCAAGGAACAAGCGTTAGATAATCCAAATTGTGTACGAGTAGGGTTCTCAAGAATGAACCTCAAAGAAACACAATTAGAGGCTTTAAATAAATTACTGACTCAAGAAATCCTTAAATATCATACGGAAAACATGAAGGAAGGTGTTGAGAGTGAAAGCGACCTAAGAAATGTCTTATTGTTCGTGACTCCACATGAAACATTAAATTTTTCTGATGGAATTAAACCTCTGCCTAATACCTTCTTAGAACAGATTAGAGATGAAATGGGTAAGTTGGAAAAGTAGAGTTTCATAGACAATAGTTAAGTATCCCTGAGTTAGTACTCAATAAAAAGCAGAGGCAATCATTGCCTCTGCTTTTTTATTGCAGTTAATTAACATTATTGTCGTTATTTTAATTTGTTGAAGTTTGTTTGACTTTGAAACTTATGTAGCCATCACATGACAGGCTGCAAAGTGGTTAAGTGCTCTTTCTTCCAACGCGGGATAACTTTCTTTACATTCACTTTCTGCAAAGCGACACCTTGATGCAAAGTGACAACCCGAAGGAGGGGACATAGGCGAGGGGACATCTCCCTTTAATAATTCCCGTTTTCCTCTTAGTGTTGGATCAGGAAGAGGAATTGAGGAAATCAGTGCTCGTGTATAAGGGTGCTGCGGATTTTCAAAAAGAGTTTGCGTGTCACTCATTTCGACAATTTTACCCAAATACATAACAGCAATGTTGTCTGATATGTGGCGGACTACAGAAAGGTCATGAGCAATGAAGACTAAAGCTAAGTTCATACTTCTCTGCAACTCTAGCAATAAATTGATTATTTGAGATTGCACTGAAACATCTAAAGCCGAGACCGCCTCATCACAGATTATCAATTTGGGATCGAGCGCAATGGCACGAGCAATGCCTATTCTTTGACGTTGACCTCCTGAAAATTCATGTGGATACCGATCCGCTGCGTTTTCAGGCAAACCGACTTTAGTCAAAAGCTCTTTTACCTTTTCTTTGCGTTCTTGTTTTGTTCCCACACCATGAATCTCGAAAGGTTCTTCAATAATACTTCCGACAGTATGACGGCTATTCAAACTCTCCATTGGATCTTGGAAAATGATCTGCATTTCTTTTCGAAGTGAAACCATTTGGCTAGATGAATAATGGGTAATGTCACGGCCATTAAATATTATTTGACCTGAAGTCGGTGTGTGTAATTTAAGTAGAGATCGACCAAGAGAACTTTTACCGCAGCCAGATTCGCCTACTAAACCGAGCGTCTCCCCTGATTTTACAGAAAAAGACACACCATCGACGGCATAAACGTATTTCGTTTTAGTGAAAAGGCCGCCTCTCACTTCATAATGCTGCTTTAAATTAAAGACTTCGAGAATAGTTTTAGCCATTGAGCTCACCTTCTGACTGTAAGAAGCAACTCACATTATGGTTTGTTCCTACAGAAGTTAGTTTAGGGATACTTTGAGCACACTGTTCAGTTTGATACTGGCAGCGGTTTCTAAATCGGCATCCTGACGGCATCTCTCTTAAACTTGGCACTGAACCCGCTATCGTGCCTAATGTTGATTTAGAAATACCATCAATTCTAGGGATAGATTTGAGTAAACCTTGTGTATAGGGATGCTTTGGTGAAGCAAACAATGTGAAAACATCTGCTTTTTCCACCACGTGCCCAGCATACATTACGACAACTTCATCGCAGCTTTCCGCAACCACACCCATGTCATGAGTGATTAAGATCGTCGCCATGTTGCTTTGCTTTTGCATATCACTCATTAAATCCAATATTTGAGCTTGGACAGTGACATCAAGTGCAGTTGTTGGTTCATCTGCAATTAAGATGTCTGGTTTACAAGCCAAGGCAATAGCGATCATCACTCTTTGTCGCATTCCTCCAGACAATTCATGAGGATAAACATTCATTCGCTCTTCAGCCGCAGGAATACCAACCTGTTTTAGCATTTCTATAGCTGCAGTTTTTTGTTGCCTCTTTGAATATTCAGGGCGATGAAGATCAAAGACTTCACAGAGTTGTTTTCCAATCGTATGGACTGGGTTTAAGGCCGTCATTGGATCTTGGAATATCATCGAAATCTCTTTACCACGAGTTTGGTAAAGTTCTTCTGGTTCCATACAGACCAGATCTTTGCCTTTATACAAAATTGAGCCAGATGTTATTTTTCCATATGGATGAGGCAACAGCCCCATAATGGAAGCTGCCGTAACGCTTTTACCACAACCTGACTCACCGACAATGCCTACGGTTTTCCCTTTGACAATATCAAACGAAATACCATCTAAGACTTTTACATCACCTTCATCGGTGGTGAATGTCGTTTCAAGATTATTTATTGATAAAATACAGTCACTATTCATATTATTATTCATCCATTAACCTTGAGTGAATCGCTTTTCGATAAGAGTGACTGCAGGGTAAGATTTTCCTGATTCTAATGCTTCTTGAGTCGCTTTTTTCTCATCAAGGTCTATCCAGAAAAGTCCATATTCCATGCTTTTTGAATCCAAAATATCACGAGATAAAGCCGTACCCACAGTTTCTGGCAGTTTTACATAGCGCCAGTGAGCAGCTCTTGAAAATGGAACTGAGTAGGTAGGGATAACGCAATTACAGTTGGCAATTTGCTCTTGAATTAAACGTGAGAATGTTGCTTTTTTATCGACATCAAATTCAGCGTCATACGACTCAATCAACTCATCCATTTTCGGGTCAGAAAAGTTGGTGAAGTTGTTGGTTTGTGGTTTAGCGTTAGCTGAGTGGAAATATTGCCAATAAGCCGGCATTTGTGGTGCGCCCATCCCAAGGAATGCTGCCTGGTGTTTCTTTTCAAGTAACGACTTAAAGCCTGTTGCACCATCAACCAATTTTAACTCTATTTCGAGACCTGCTTTGCGTGCTTCTTCTTTTAATACAATGACACGTTGAGAATGCATTTTTGACAGGTAAGTTAACGTAATGCTTAATCGATCACCATTTTCATTAATGCGAATGCCATCTTTATCAAGCGTTGAATAACCAGCGAGATCGAAGTATTTATCAGCAAGCTCTAAATCAAAGGCTTTAGCTTTTATCTGTTTATTATCGTAATCACCGAAGCCTGAACCAAAACTTTGTTGATGTGAATAGTCGCCACGTAATGCGATATCGATCATTTTTGGAACGTTCAAAGAGTGGGCGATACCACTACGAAGATTGTCATTTCCCATTTTTTCAGCATTTAGGTTCAACCAAACACCAGCAGCTCCTTGAGGCGACTCATTGAAAAACCATTTCTTTTCGATAAAGCCACGATCGTATAAATCGCCTTTGGCTTTGTCGTGCCAAACAGAAGGGAATACCATGTAATAAGCGTCCAGTTCACCTTTCTCAAAGTACTTAATTGAGATATCAGAATCACGGATCACTTTCAGTAGGATGTTATCTACGTTGTAACGGTGTTGATAATATTTATTACCGTAGCCCCACCAATTATCCACTTTGGATAATTTAACGTACTTACCTTTTTTAATCTTCGCGACTTTATAAGGTCCCGTTACTGGTTCGGCTTTCCAGTTGTAGCGTTTTACAAAATTCTTAGGGATGCCTTTTGGATAAAAATGCGCAGGCTTTGGCAAAATATTGAGACGCATTAGTAATTCATCATTGGCTAATGCATTAGCAGAATGAAGGGCAAATGTATGTTCGTCATAAACGGTAATGTCGGCTATTTTTTTGGTATAGAAATCTTTGTACCATGGTGCTTTAGTATGAGAGCTTCTCATGTAGTCAAAGACAAATCTAAAATCTTCACTTGTGACTGGTTTCCCATCGGTCCATCGCGCACTTTCATCTAATTGAAAGTAAATGGTTTTCTGATCATCCCCGAACGCCCATTTTTTAGCGAGAGAAGGCACAAATTGACGTGTATTTGGGTGTTGCTGAATTAGCGACGGGTTGCCATCCATAATGAAAGCTCTGAAGCTGCCATTCGAGTCAGGACCTACCGTGCGCATTGTAAGGGGGAAGCTAGTAATGTGAACTCGGTAAGTACCACCTTGTTTTGCATTAGGATCGGCAAAAATAGGTTGGTCATTATTCGTTACCCATTCGAGCGATTCAGGTAAGTTTTCAGCTGATGAAACCCCCGGGATTACAAGACAGGCGAACAGCAGAAGTGTCTTAGACATTTTATTCATGTTAGCTCCAAGCTTTATTGTATGAGTGTTTACCGCACTCTTATTCATCTTTTAATGGCAGCAATTCTGTTCTTACGCAGTCGCTAAACAAATAACGAGCGACAAGTGGCATTTACAGTTTTATACATAGCCAAAGAACAGAGTTAAATTAGATATAACGGGTGAATTTCTTAGGATCGAAGGCCTCGCGAACTCCTTCACCGATGAAGGTCACCATGGTTAACACTGAAACGATGGCAAAAACGACAGAGCTAATGATCCAATAAGCGTCTAAGTTCGATTTGCCTTGTTGAAGTAAATCACCCCAGCTTGGGGTAGGGGGCATAAGCCCTAGACCTAAGTAATCCAGTGCGGTTAGCGTTGTGATATTTGCGACAATGCCAAACGGCGCAAGTGTCACGATCATCACCATGGTATTGGGTAAGATGTGTTTAATAATAACTCGGAACATACCCGCACCTTGTGCCCTTGCCGCAGTAACGTATTCACGAGCCTTTTCCTTATAAGTCATGGTACGCATGTACCAAGTGATACTTATCCAACCGAAAAGAACGTTTATGAAAACAAAAAGGAAGAAACTAGGCTGTATAATGGAAACCATAATCATGATGACGTACAAGAATGGGACCATCGACCAAACTTCAATCACTCGTTGCATGACTAGATCAAACCTCCCGCCTAAATATCCCATAAGAGAACCCACGAGTACGCCAATTGTGTAGGAAATGGCTAATGTGAGCATGGCAAACCAAATTGCGATTCTGAAGCCATAGATTAAGCGTGCCAGTACATCTCGGCCTGATTGGTCGGTACCTAAATAATGTTGCTGATCGAATGAAGGCGCTGTTGGCGGGTAGTTAACACCATCAAAGTCTTGCTCATACGGGTCCCAAGGTACAACTGGCATTAGCACCCAGTTACCTTCGTCTTGTACTTTGAATTGCTCTCTTAGCTCACGATAATTCGCTTCGTAATCATAATCCTGTCCAAGAGTGCGCCCAGTGACGACGTGTGTATAAGTCGGGAAGTACCAGTTACCGTCATAAGAAACCATTAGGGCTTTATTATTGACGAATACTTCTGCGATTGAAGACAGAAGTACAAGGGCAGTCAGTACAATAAAAGAATAATAGCTGCGCTTAATAGAACGGAATCGTTTCAGTTTTTTCTTCGTTAAAGGATCAATTTGCATGATTAGCGTCCAAATTTCACTCTTGGGTCTACTGCAGCCACGCATAGGTCAGACAAGATATTGCCGAACATGAGCAGCAGGGATGAAATAGTAAGAATGCCCATTACGACTGGGTAGTCTCGCTCAACAATGGATTCGTATCCTAATAAACCGATACCATCGATATTGAATACCACTTCAATGAGAAATGAGCCCGCAACAAAAACAGAAACCACATTGCCTAAGTGACTGGCAATAGGAATTAGGCTATTTCTAAGTGCGTGCCTTCTTACTGCTTTGTTAAAGGGCAGACCTTTCGCTATCGCGGTTTTTACGTAATCGGCTGCTAGGTTCTCTAGCAAGTTATTTTTCATTGTCATGGTGAGAATGGCGAAGTCACCAATTATGTAACAAATTAGAGGCAATAGAGCGTGCGAAAATAGGTCTCGAACTTGTTGAATGAATGACATTTCATCAAAATCATCACTGATGAATTCACCCATAGGAAACCAGCCTAAATGAAAGGCAAAGAAAGAGATGAGAAATACACCGACCACATAGTTAGGCAGGGCGTAGCCAATAAAAACCATGACTGAGCTGACGTTGTCAAACTTAGAACCATGCTTTATGGCTTTCAAAATGCCTAGAGGAATAGACACGAGATAACTGATAATAAAAGTCCAGAAGCCAAAGAACATGGAAACTGGCAACCTCTCTTCTATCATGTCCCACACCGGCTCGTAGTAACGAGTCGATTCACCAAGATCAAACTGAACTAGTTTGGTTAACCATTCTTGGTAGGCTTCAAAAATTGGTTTATCTAACCCGTAAAACTCATTGAGCTCAGCAATTTGGTCTTCTGATAAAGATTGAGAACCTTGTTGTCCGGCACTGCCGCCATCAATGGATTGGCTTTGCATTTGAGATATCATGCGCTCAACTGGACCGCCAGGGACAAATCGAGTTAGAGCAAAGACTAATAGAGTCACACCGATAAAAGTCGGGATGATGAGTAGCAGCCTTCGGATAAAGTAGGCAAACAATTCAAACTCCTTTATTGAATTCTTATCACACCAAATGAAGGAAGACTGGCTCATGAAGAGCCAGTCTTAATTAACGCTATTGAGAATAGCTATAGTGCTTATTTACGGTAGTTAGTGCTTGTGAGAACAGGCAGTTGCTCAAGTGCATAACGATATTGGATGTATTCTCTTGAACTCCATAACCAGATTGTTTCTGGGTTAATATCGTAGAGTTCTGCTGTATCTGGAGAACGTTGTAGTTCTTCATCAACAATCGTTACGTATTGTTCAGCCCAGTTAAGTAGCGCTGGTAGATACACATCGTCATCTTCGTTTGCTTGGATAGCTTTCCATGCCGCATGCAAGTTGTCTTTACTGTTACAGCGAGTAGGGTTAGCCGTCACGGTAAAGCACTTGTTAGTACGGTCTTCAGTGAACTTAGCTGGTGAGAAGAAAGAACCACGGAACAAAGACTCAAAGTAAGGTGTTTCTTTCAATAGCTCTACAGCCGCCGTGTCACGTAGCATAACCAGTGTGAAGTCATTAACAGTACGAACGCCATTTGCCTTCAAGTTGCTCTTCGTTGTGTAGTTAGTGTCGTCTAGCTTCACTAAGTCATCTTGTTTTCCGTTGATCAAGAGGGCTTTTTCGGCCATACGTTTTGCTAAACCGTTACGACGAGTAACTACATAGTTTCGAGTTTTCAGGCTGAATGTCACACTGCCATTCTCATCAACTGATGCGTCTGGGCTAGTCAGTGAAATATCATCAAGTAGATCTTGTGAGCTATCAGCTAGGCCATATTCTTCTGCATCACCAAACGCTACAAAGTTATTTAGCAGCGCTGAGAACAAAGGTGTAACCGTATTATCAGATAACTGGAAGAATGCCTTCAGGTTATATAGGTACGGTGGTACATCAATGGCTCTCTTGATGTCTGGGCGGTATGCCATAACGGTATTTGCTCTTTCACCATCTTTATCAACAAAGATAGGATCTGGGAATGAGTCCATGCCGTAGCCAAGGTAACCAAGGTAAGTTTTGACCTTCTGTGGTGTACCTTGTGTTCCACTTTGTATGCTAGATACATCGAGTAGGGCAATATTCGATTTATCACGAGCGCTAGAGTAATCACTACGCTTCACAAGCATTTGTGCTGCTACTAGCTTATCTGCCCAAATACCGAACTGATCAACTGCGGTTGAAGAGTTGTTGTATGGGTTGTTTGCTCGCATATTTGCATACGGGCGACCATCACGAGTTTCCGATAGAACTTGGATTCTGTCGCGACTTGAAGCCATGATGTTCACTAGATCTTCGTCAAAACAAGATTCAGGCAGTGTAGTCTTATCTTGTAAGCTCGGACCGTATGAACTCCACAGGTCTGAAAGTGGAATGAATCGAGTTATTTGACCATTGCTAGAAGATACGTTGATCTCACAAACACGATCGGGTGTGCTCATTACTTTCACGAAGAAATCTGCAGCCATCAAGGAAGCATCAAAGGTATCACATACCATTTTTGCACCTTCAGGAAGACCTCTACGAATGTAACCACGAGTACAGTTATCGGTGTAGTAGTTAGCGACACTTTTACCGTAGCTGTCTTCAGAGCCACTTAACTTAGATAGTTGGTAATCAATATCTCCTAAATCGTCAACAACAGAGCGGATTTGGTTAAATTCATACCAGCGCGAATAAGCATAGTTTTGTAATTCGTACTCGTAGAATTGTTCTCTTCCGTCACGTTTGTTTTTAAGGTCATAGCTGTCCCAGTATTTTTGAATACGGAACTCCGTTTGCTCTAAAATATTAGAACCTTCATCAAAGCGATTACAAGTCGTCGTACTTCTTACATTTTCGTCAGTACAGTAATCGAAAGTTTTCATTACAGCTGAAGGGTCTTTGCTTCTTAGTTCTTCTCTAAACTGTTGTACAGAGCCAAGTAAGTAAGCTTGTTCGTCGTTATTTAGCGTTGCGTCGATATCACTCAAACTGCCGTATTTAGTGACAGTTTCGAGAGTTTCAGCTCCTGTCTCTTCGTTAACAACGGTAACTTCTGTTGAATACTCAAGTTGGCGACCGTAACCAAAGCGTAAAGCTGCAATATCGTATTTGCCGTAAATTGGCAGTTCGTCAAAAATTGAAGCGCCGTAATCCATAGCTGAACTGTGCGCTGGCACTTTGTCGTAGCCAAATGCGTTGATTTCGTCTTGTTGGTAGAAGTTCTCTTTATCAGCAGAGCCCATAAAGTTGTGTCGTAAACCAAGGTTATGACCAAGCTCGTGTACTAGTGTTGATTTGTACATGTGCTTAGAAATTTGATTCGTTACGATTTCTTGCTGTTCAGCAGAAAGTTTTGTCCACTTCTTAAGTTTTGTGTTCACTTTGTCAGCGTAATCAGCCGCAGCAGGATCAAGGTCTGAGTTATCGAAGTAACCATCGGCAAGGTAATCAATGCCTTTGATAAGACCTTTAGACTTTGTGCTAACCCACATGAATTCTTCTGAATACATGTTTTGGCTCGCCATTTCTTCCATTGCTAGATGACGTTTTGCTAAGTTTTTGCTGAAGCTGCCGTCAGGCTGTTGATCTGGTCTTAACCACTGAGTATAGCCATTAGAAAAGTTTGGTTCGCTTGCTACTGCAATAGGGAGTGAATCAGACATCGCTGTTGTCTGCTGAGCAACTAAGTTGTCTTCAACACCTGCAAAACCAGTGCTGACTGGAGTTGTCGGCGCAGTAGAATCTTCTGGATCTGGCTGGGCTGGAACAAACTCATCCGGGCGATCAATTTCACCACGGTTATAGTGCATAGTCAGCTGGTTCCACATTCTACGTGAAGATGCACGAATAACGCCTGCATATTGGTTTACATGAGCGTGTACAATCTCACCAGTCAGCGGGTTGGTAGCCGATGGACCATAACCCAGTAGACCACTATCTACAGGATCAGTAATTAGGTTAAATACGTTATAACGAAGATCACCAGTATGGACACCAGCTGGCTCAGTTTTGTTCACGATATTGATTGTCGGAACACCAGAACCTTGTAAAACGGTATTGATTTCGTTGATGGTTTCAATCGTTGCATCAAGGAATAACTTGCTGTCTTCTTCGAAGTAGCTATCACTCAAGTAATAGTTAATATCTTCTTTAGGGTTAAATCGGTTAAGAAGGCGGAATTTTTGCCCTTGAAGACCAATTTCACCTGAAGCAGAACGTTCAATTTTTTCATCGTTGAAGAAGCCATAGCGAGATGAATCACGACCTGGGTATTGAACCGTCTCATAGTCGCTACTTGCCACTGAATCTAGCTTAACCAAAGAATAGAAAAAGCGAGTTTTAAAAGAAAGGTTTTCTAGGTCATAGCCAAACTTGTAGGCATCATCTGGTTTTGCTGTGAAAGTGCGCTCAACTTCTACATTGATCGTGCCAGTCTCATGATCGTACTCCCAGTGAGTTAGCTGAGGATCGGCTGTTTCTTCAACATCAGATGATGTGTACCAAGCATCAACACTGTCTACCGCAAGAGATTGAATATTGGCAAAGTCAGGAGTGAAGTGAGAAGCATTTTTCCAATCTGTATCAGCATCTTCATTCAGCTCTTCTTTGTTGGTACATTCATCGAAGCTATTTTCTGCACAACGATATTGCTCAAATGTACCTGGAATCTTTAGAACAGGAGCTTGGTTAATGACATCTGTGTAACGCGTATCTTCACCGGTTCGAATGGTGTCACGATCCACTTCTTCAGCAAGGATACCGTTAGTTTTATCAAAACGTAGTTTGACTAGTTTTGGTGTACCCTGAAAAAATCCACGTTGGCTGGTGGCATAACGAGGCGTAGCACCAGTAGAAGGCATATACAGCCAAAGTGCTTCAGTATCTAGAGATTGTGTTGTGATTTGCTCTTGTGCACGAGGAACGGCTTCATAGCTGCGTTCTTCAGCACCACATCCATAGAGAGCAATGCTCACTACCGATGCAATAGCCAGTTTCTTAAACATATTATTTCACCTTGATATCGGGTTAATAGTTATAATTTAACGTGAGGTAATAGGTCGGGTTTTTTAGATCAAACAGAGTGTTTAACGGGCTTGGACCTCTATCCGGATCATAATAAGTGGCACTGTTGGTCATTCCCAAAGCACTACTAAAATTGTCCGTAAATTGGTAGCCAATTTCTGTTGCGTGAGTCAGTTTTGGCGAGTAGCTAGTGCCTCTATAACTCCAAGAAGTTGAACTAACAAAGTTGATATTGAAGAACCAATCATTTACCGAGTAGTCGATAGCGAAAGCATTGCTTAGGCGGTACTCTTCTAAAGGTAAACTTCCAACCGTTGTATATTTATGAAAGTTCTTTCTTAAGCGAACGGCATCGCTTATTTGAAGGCCTTCTAATATATTGTCTAATTCGATGGTGAATTTAATATCACCTCGAATTGCAGTCTGAAGATCTGTTTGTTTAGATAGGTCAGAAACTGGAATAAGAATTCGAGAGCCAACAGCCATAGAAATATAATCGGTTGGTTCCCATAAGTTTTTCTTAGTTGCAGTTAGCCATATATCATCCCAATAATCACCGCGTAAATCGTCATAGCTGTGATAACCAGAAAAGTTGGCTGTAAAATATACATCTGGATCATAGTTATAAATAATTGACGCGTTAGCAGAAAGGTTTCGATCAGATAAATGGCTACTGTCTTCATAACCATTTCTGCTGTAATCGAGACCTAAAGAAAGTTCCCAAGTTTGAAGTTGGTCTTCCTCTATTTCTGCATTTGATAATTCTTCGGCATGAAGGGCGGTTGACATTAAAGCTGACGCAATAATGCAACTGAGTGTATTGAGTTTCATGATGTGCCCATTCCCTGTGTAGATCGTTCCATTCGTTTCCGCTCCATGCGTTACGAACTTTTTATCACTGCTCTTAATTGAGGGAATAGATAATAATCGGTCTAGAGAGTCCTTGATAATCCTATTTAGAAAGTACCACCTGATTGATTCATTAGTCTTATATGATGAAACCAATTATTTGTCGCGTTATTTACTATGTTTCACCTAGTTATTAAGGGTTGGTGGTTTATGTTGCTTGTTGATCTAAAGGTAGATTTAATGGTTACCTTTTGTGGTGATTATGGTTTTTATGAGTGATTGGGTGCTGTTTTGTCTCAATCTATTATTAAATTAAGCATCAACACACTTATAAATTGAGTTGGTGATATTTTAGACACGTATTTGCGCATTATTATGGAAGGGAATGTGGACGGATAACATTAGCGAAAATTAATTTAATAGTTACTTAAGTAATAGTTGATCTTTATTTCTATTAATAATTAAGTATTGATAAAAACAGCGACCAATAATAAATTGATCGTTGTTTTTATATGGCATTGCGTTAATTTCAGCAATGATGAAGTTTTGCTAAATTGAATCGAGAGGTTAATCTATATTCGTTGGTCATTAGACTTAATTTATTGTCAACTAAACTCGCACTTAACACACATTATTCACTATCAATAACCTTATTTCGCAGCCAATTAACGCAATTGATTAGCTTCTGAATTGATTCATAAGTCTTCGTAATTGCTCGATATCATCAACAAGCTTTCGAGTTCTATTAATGGATAATGATGATGTTTCTGCTGTAGAAGAGGCAAGAGAACGAATTCGCGTGATATTAGTATTGATTTCTTTTGTCACTGTTGACTGTTGATCAACGGCTGCTGCTATTTGGTGGCTACTATCGGCAACTTCATCTAGGCGCTTATATATGTCTGTTAACACTTGCCCTGTGCTGTCTGCACGTTGTTTACATTGAACAGACAACTCACTTCCTTTTTGCATGGTTTGTACTGCATTATCTGCTGTAGATTGAAGCTGACTAATCATTAAATGAATTTCACTTGCTGAAGAACCTGTTTTAGATGCTAAGTTTCTTACTTCATCGGCTACTACCGCAAAGCCTCGACCTGCTTCACCTGCACGTGCCGCCTCAATAGCAGCATTTAATGCAAGTAAATTGGTTTGATCAGAAATGGCACTGATGACATCCAAAATGCTATCAATCTTTTTGCTATCTTGTGCTAGTTGATAAATCACATTTTTCGATTCTTCTAATTCTAAAGCAAGTGAATCTACCGCTTGGATGGTTTCGGTGATGCTTTGAAGCCCTTCTTTTGATTTATTACTGGCTTCTGAAGTCAGTGTAGAGGATGAAGTTGCACTGGTTGAAACTTCATTAATTGAATAGGTTAACTCTTCAATTGCAGTGGCTACTTGTTCGGTTTCTAGGCATTGCTGATCAATGCTTGTATCTATCGTTTGTATCGTTGCGAACTCATCTTCAGCAGATTGAAGTATTTTAGATGCAGTATCTTCCGCTCGTGCTGATACAGCACGAAGTTGTGCTGATTTCATCATTAAAGCAAGTTGGATTTGAGAAAAGTCATCTTGGAAACCAGTGTATGGTTTTTCCATTAACTCATTATCATACGTTTGTTTAGATAAAGTGGAGATATGTCTTAGCCTAGCAACAAAACGAGTTAAACAGGCTGCGAGTAAAAGATTACAAGCAAATAATGATGCTAACCCAGTTAATTGGTTTACGAAGATGAATAGGGAAGGGACCAAAGTGACATTCAAAATCGTTAGTCCGATGATCAGCTTTAGGTATGAGATGCGTTTAGTTGAGGTTGAGAGATTATTTCTGAGGCGAGAATATAAAGTTTCCGCTCGATCCACCTGATCCGATGAAGGCTTTGAACGCACCGACTGGAACTCAATAATATTGCCCTGTTCATCTTTTATTGGCGTGACAAAAGCTGAGACCCAATAATGTTCATTTTCCTTACATTTGTTTTTAACAAGCCCCATCCAGCTTTTTCCAGCATTTAAATATGACCACATCTGTTTAAAAGCTGATTTAGGCATATCAGAGTGTCTAACAAGATTATGGGCTTTACCTAGTATCTCACTCTCTTGATACCCTGCAATAGAACAAAAATCATCATTTGCATAAGTGACATAACTGTCGGGGTCAGTAGTAGATATTAAATTGGCAGCTGGAGGGAAATCTTTGTTGGCTGTGTTATCTGTCGTCATCCTAACTTCACTTTTCTTTTAATGGTTAAAAACGACGCAGAAATATCATACGAGTTCATGTCTCTATATGATTGAAATCAATTTGATTTTTATATTCACGAAATGAATAGGTGCAAAATAAGTTTTCGTGATCGAAACCTGTCAAATTTTTGGAATCAGCCTCTCAAGTTTAACGGGTTACAATGCTGTTTATGGTCAAAATAATTTGGATGGGTAAGCGAATTACGAATTAATCGATATATTTTGACTTATTATTCTACAAAGTGAGTTTTATCAAGCTGCTTATTAATTTTTGTTAATCTAAATAAAAACCATTGTCATTTGAGTGTTGTTTATGTAGTCTGTTTTGAAAGATTACAACATTTCTCTTCAAGACTTTAATCTCATAAAACAGCCTTAAACCCCAATATAACTGAGGTTATTCGTTTGCTTTGCCTCTTTTTTGAACGCTTCTACCTCTTTTGTCCTACCCCTTTAGGGTAGTTTGTTTTCGTAATTGATTTACATCATATTTTCATTTTCTTTCATAATTCATTATTCGCTCAGTTAAGAAATATATAACCTTCAGGAATTCTTATGAGCAAGATGAAGCTAGTCGTAATCGGTAACGGGATGGTCGGTCATCGCTATATCGAAGATTTAGTAGAGAAGACAGATGTAGCTAACATGGACATCACAGTATTCTGTGAAGAGCCACGTGTAGCTTACGATCGTGTACACCTTTCTTCATATTTTTCACACCACACTGCGGACGAACTTTCTTTAGTTAAAGAAGGCTTCTACGAGAAACACGGCATCAACATGCTAATCGGTGAACGTGCAATTAACGTTAACCGTGAAAAGAAAACAGTTTACTCAAGCACTGGTCGTGAAATTCAATACGACAAACTGATTCTTGCAACTGGCTCTTTCCCATTTGTACCGCCTATTAAAGGGCATGAAGGGAAAGATTGTTTTGTATACCGCACAATCGAAGATTTGAAAGCGATTGAAGCAACCGCTAAAAACTCTAAATCTGGTGTTGTTGTTGGTGGTGGTTTACTTGGTCTTGAAGCTGCTGGTGCACTAAAAGCGCTTGGCGTAACGACTCATGTTGTTGAGTTTGCTCCTAAGTTGATGGCTGAACAGCTTGACTTGGCAGGTGGTAATCAGCTTCGTCAGAAAATCGAACGTATGGGCGTAAACGTTCATACAAGTAAGAACACGCTTGAGATTGCTCCTGAAGGCACAGAAGCTCGTAACGTTATGCGTTTTGCAGACGGTACAGAATTAGAAACTGATTTCATCGTATTCTCTGCAGGTATTCGCCCACAAGACAAACTTGCTCGTCAAATGGGTCTAGGTATTGCCCCTCGTGGTGGTATCGAGATTAATGATCACTGTCAAACGACAGATAAAGATATCTACGCTATCGGTGAGTGTGCGTCTTGGAACCAAACGTTTTACGGGCTAGTGGCTCCTGGTTACAAGATGGCGACAGTAGCGGTTGACCACGTTGTTGGTAACGAAAGCACGTTTGAAGGTGCTGACATGTCTGCGAAGCTGAAGCTTCTAGGCGTAAAAGTAGGTTCAATCGGTGATGCAAACGGCCGTACACCTGGCTGTAAGAGCTACGTTTACCAAAACGAAGAGCAAGAAGTTTATAAACGCCTAATTGTTTCTGAAGACAACAAGAAGCTTCTTGGTGCTGTGATGGTTGGCGATACTTCTGACTACGGCGACCTTCTTCAACTTATGTTGAACGAGATTGACCTACCAGAACACCCAGACGCTCTGATTCTTCCAGCGCACGCGGGTGGTGAAAAACCAACGCTTGGCGCTGACTCATTACCAGAAACTGCTGTTATTTGTTCTTGTTTCGACGTGACCAAAGGCAAAATTGCTCAAGCTGTAGCTGAAGGTCACCATACCATTGGTGATATCAAAGCAGTGACTGGCGCAGGCACAGGTTGTGGTGGTTGTATCCCACTTGTGACTTCAGTATTAAACGCTGAACTTGCTAAAGCTGGTGTGGAAGTTAAGAACGACGTATGTGAGCACTTTGCTTATTCTCGCCAAGAGCTTTTCCACTTGATTCGTATTGAAGAAATCAAAACATTCGATGAGCTGTTAGAAAAATACGGCAAGGGTTACGGCTGTGAAGTATGTAAACCTCTAGCGGGTTCTATTCTTGCTTCTTGCTGGGGTGAACATATCCTTAAACCTGAGCTAGTGAAGCTTCATGATACCAATGACAACTTCCTAGGTAATATCCAAAAAGATGGTACTTACTCAGTTATTCCTCGTATGGCTGGTGGTGAAGTAACGCCTCAAGCTCTGAGCGTTCTTGCTGATGTTGCGGCTGAATACAATCTGTATACGAAGATCACTGGTGCTCAACGTATCGGTCTATTTGGTGCTCAAAAAGATGACTTACCAGCAATCTGGAAAAAGTTAATCGCAGCAGGTTACGAAACTGGTCAAGCTTACGCTAAAGCACTGCGTATGGCGAAGACATGTGTAGGTTCAACTTGGTGTCGTTACGGTGTTCAAGATTCTGTTGGTCTAGGCGTGATGATTGAGAACCGCTACAAAGGTATCCGTACTCCTCATAAGATGAAGTTCGGTGTATCTGGCTGTACTCGTGAGTGTGCTGAAGCTCAAGGTAAAGACTTAGGTATTATCGCGACTGACGCAGGTTGGAACATGTACGTTTGTGGTAACGGTGGTATGAAGCCTCGTCATGCAGATTTACTTGCAAGTGACTTAGACCAAGAAACATTATTGAAATACATTGACCGCTTCATGATGTTCTACATTCGTACGGCTGCTCCACTACAACGTACATCAGTATGGATGGACAACCTAGAAGGTGGCGTGGATTACTTACGTGAAGTGATTGTAGACAACAAACTTGGCATCAATGATCAACTTGAAGCGGACGTAGCTGCTCTAGTGGGTAATTTCGCTTGCGAATGGACCGACACGATTAACGACGAAGCTCAACTTAAACGCTTCTCGCACTTCATCAATGCTGATGACCGTGATGACAACGTAGTATTTGTTGAAGATGGTCGTGAACAACACCGCCCTGCAACATTTACAGAAAAACACCCAGAAGCGAAGGGCGATATCCTTCACGTTGAACTGGTTTAATTGGGAGACGACATCATGGCATTTACCAAAGTTTGTAAGATCGAAGACATTGTTCCAGGTACGGGTGTATGTGCGTTGGTTGCTGGTGAGCAAGTAGCAATCTTCCGTCCAACCAAAGCGGAAGAAGTGTTTGCAATTAGTAATACAGACCCTTTCTTTCAATCAAACGTTTTATCTCGTGGTTTAACGGTTGAGCACAAAGGGGAGCTTTGGGTGGCAAGCCCACTTAAAAAGCAACGCTTTAACCTAGTAACAGGTGTGTGCATGGAAGACGAGCAGTTTAGCGTTAAAGCGTATAAAGCTCGTGTGACTAAAGGTGCTGTTGAAATCTCAGCATAATCAAAATTCGGCTTTGCTTAAGTTGAGCCAGTTTAAGATTCGATAGTTCAAGGGTTCTAGTTCCCGACATTGCCTTAGTTCGGCAATTAGAACCTTTTCCTATCCGATTTTAACTTTTAAATTTAACTTTTAAGGACAATTTTATGTCTCCTGATTTCAAACCAGCTGAATTCGTTCAAACCATGATTGATGTGGGTGAAGCAAAAACTAAAACAAGTACTCGCGATCTTCTGATTCGAAGCACAATGGCTGGTATCATTCTTTCTCTAGCGGTTGTTGTTGCTATTACAACCATCGTACAAACAGGCATTGGCATTGTGGGCGCACTAGTGTTCCCAGTGGGTTTCGTAATCTTGAGTGTTATGGGCTACGATCTAGTAACAGGCGTATTTGGTCTTGCACCTTTAGCTAAATTTGATAACCGCCCTGGCATTACTTGGGGTCGTATCTTACGTTGTTGGGGTATCGTTGGTCTTGGTAACCTTATTGGTTCTCTTATTGTTGCTTTTCTAGTTGCGATTTCACTAACGGGTAACTTTTCTTTAGAGCCAAACGCAGTTGCTCAAAAGTTCATTGCTGTATCTACGGGGCGTAGCTTAGGTTTTGAAAATATGGGAATGGACGGATGGATTACTTGTTTCGTTCGCGGTATTTTCTGTAACTTAATGGTTTGCCTGGGTGTGATTGGTAACATGACGGCACGTACCGTTACTGGTCGTGTAGCAATGATGTGGTTCCCAATCTTCATCTTCTTTGCACTGGTATTTGAGCACACAGTAGTAAACATGTTCCTATTCCCACTGGGCATGATTCTGGGCGCTGATTTTGGTATCGCGACATGGTTGAACTTCAACCTTATCCCTACAATCCTAGGTAACATTGTTGGTGGTCTACTGTTCACATGTATTCCTCTATACTTAACTCATGCTAAGACTGCTCCTTCTTTAGACGCTAAGTAATTCTGAATACGGTGAAACGTAATTTAGTATGAGATTAAAAGCCCCAACAAAGTGTTTGGGGCTTTTTAGTTTAGGTCATCCCAATTTGGCAAATGAGTTCATTTACATTGAACGAAATTCACGCAATAGATTGTTTTGTTATAAATATTTCTATCTTAGTTAGTATTTAGTCAGAATATTTATTTCAACAACTGATAATCTAAGTGTTAAGGATTTGGATAAGCCGTAAAGAATACAGCGGCTTATCGCATAGATTAAAGCTTGATTTAAAACAAGCAAACCTTCGGAGCGCAGCATGTCAGAAGTATCGTCATCGAATGTTAAAGAAGTAAGCAAAGGATTTGTTTCATTAGTAGGTGCAGGTCCGGGTGACCCAGACCTCCTCACATTAAAAGCCGCACGTGTTATTCAACAAGCTGATGTGGTGGTTTATGATCGCTTAGTATCGAAAGATATATTAGCCATGGCTAACTCAGATGCAGAGATGCTATATGTGGGAAAAAAACTCGATCATCACTGTGTACCACAAGATCAAATCAATCAATTGCTAGTGACTAAAGCACAAGAGAATAAGCTGGTTGTCCGCTTGAAAGGTGGAGACTCATTCATCTTTGGTCGTGGTGGGGAAGAGTGTGAAACTCTAGCAGAAAACAATGTGAGATTTGAAGTTGTACCTGGTATTACTGCTGCCGCAGGTGCTACTGCGTATGCGGGAATCCCATTAACACATCGTGACCACGCTCAAAGTGTTCAATTCATCACAGGTCACCTGAAGAAGGACGGTGAAGATATTGATTGGCGCTCTCTTGCTCAACATAATCACACAATCGTGTTCTATATGGGGCTAAAAGAAAGCCCTAATATTCAGAAAAATTTACTGGATAATGGAATGCGTGCTGATATGCCTGTTGCCATTATTGAAAATGGAACACGCAAAGAACAAAAGGTTTATCGAGGCGGTCTACAAGATTTATCAAACCTAGCTGCACAAGCTAAAAGCCCAGCTCTGATTGTTGTTGGAAGTGTGGCTCAACTTCATGAAAAACTGGCTTGGTTTAATGAGCAATAAATGGCGACACTTGTTTAGTTAAAGTTGCCTAGTGACAGTTCAAATTAAGATAACAAGATTAAACTCAAATATTGCAGTGGCTAGCACGTCGCTGCATTTCTTGTTTCCTCATTGGCATTTCATCGATTAAATCAGTTAAACCCTGCCAATTAGTTTCTCCATCCCACCTGTGCTTTTCTTCTCCATCTTTACCTATCAAAATTGCAGTATGTGATCCTTCCGGAATTTGGTAAATGTTCGCAACAGATTCAATGTTGAATGCTTCGTCGAACCACTGCGGAACAGTGTATCCATCTTCCGTAATCACAATGGTTACAATGTCACGCTCTTTGAGCTGGCAATTATTGATGAGAACGCCTTTAAGAAATGATTTCACCATTGAATCTTGGCTGGGAGCAAAATAGATAACACTTCTATGTTCCAAGTAGTGCCCGTAAGCAGGATAACTGTTGGCTTGACCTGCATAAAGGCTGACCACTAATAGAGCGAGCATGAACTTAACCATAATCTAGCCTCAATAAACTAAAAGTAGATATACGTTAAGTGTAGCTAATAGGTTCAATATTGTTCATGGATGCCACATTAGCGAAAGCTACTCGCAATTTTGAGATGAATAGAATAGTGTAGTCACACTCGATTAAAGGCATAAGAATAAAATGGAAAAAGTAGCAATTTTAGTAGATGTGCAAAACGTTTATTACACCACTCGTGATAAATACCGCAGCAATTTTGATTACAACCAATTTTGGTATGTGGCAACGGAAGGACGTGACGTTGTTGCCGCTCATGCATATGCAATTTCGAGTCAGGATCCTAAACAACGCCAGTTCCACCATATTCTGCGTGGAGTTGGGTTTGATGTGAAACTGAAGCCTTTTATCCAACGCCGTGATGGAAGCGCAAAAGGTGATTGGGATGTTGGTATCGCACTTGATGCGATTGAATTAGCAGAGCAGGCTGATGTTATTGTGCTGGTATCTGGTGATGGTGACTTCGAAATTTTAGTAGAACGAATTAAAGAGCGTTTCAACAAACCTGTAGAAGTCTATGGTGTTCCTGGTTTAACCGCCCAGAATTTAATCGATTCAGCCTCAAGATTTATACCAATTGAGAAAGACTTACTTTTATAGCGGCTATATCACATTTATCAATTGATTTAATATTAATGATAATTAAAATGCAAACCATTATTATTTATATGGTAAATGACAATGTCCCGCGTTTTAGTTGTTGATGATGATATTCAATTATGTGAATTATTGAGTGAAGTTTTAGAAGAAGAAGGGTATCACGTCGATACAGTGCATTGTGGTGAAAGTGCCCTTCAGTTCATTCAAAGCAACCCTGTGGATTTAGTTTTACTCGACGTAATGCTACCAAACCTCAGCGGTCTTCAGGTTGCACGTCGCATTTGTCAGCGATTCGCGACACCTATCTTAATGCTAACGGCTTTAAATGATGAAGCATCTATGCTTGATGGCTATCAAGCTGGTGCTGATCAGTACATTGCCAAACCATTCAAAGTGCCTGAATTACTTACACGTATTAAAGTGATCCTTCGACGCGTTGCTTTTGAGCGCCAAAGGCAATCTCTTGCGACAACGAATCAGGGATTAAACGAACAGCTATCACGGCTTCCTCTGACAGGAACTGAGCAAGAACTTCTAGACTTTTTAATCAAAAATAATGGCGTTGTTGTATCTAAATCAGATTTACAAGTGAGAGTACTGAAGAAAGAATTGTGCCCATTTGATCGAAACTTAGACATGCACATTAGTAATATCCGCCGAAAGCTAGTTCAAGCAGGTTTATCAAAACAACACATCAAAACAGTTCGTGGGAAAGGCTACAGCTACCTAGAAACGGTAGGGGCATAACTATCAATGGTGTCTTCTTATTTTCGCTGCCCCAATTTTATCGCCAAAAGAAAAGATGGGTTAACATTCCAGTTATTTAGTTATCTCACCGTGATCTTAGTCAGCATACTTATTCTTCAAGGGTTGGCTGAAAAGGCTTTGATGAAAGCATTACTGAAAGTGCCCGAAACAGTCAAAGAAGAAATGCTTGATTTAGCTTACCAAGCGAACGTTTTGATAGAAGATGGCGATATGGATGAACTCGCTGACTGGGGGAATGCACAAGATTATTACTTATTTGTATTGGATAAGGAAGGTCGACCAATAACCCACAGAGACATGCATCCACACTTCGAATTTAAGCTACGGTTTTTACGTACTTTAGATCATCAGTTAGGGGCAAGAGTCAGTAAACCTATCTTTGGGATCCCACTTATTGAAGGGAATACCCTTGTGGTACAACTCCCACACCAAGTACATCCAGCACAAAACTTTGCTTTGTATTTCTCACTCATAAAAGCATTGATCGCACTTATTATTCTGACTTTATTTTCGATCATTATGGCGAGAAGTTTACAACAGCCTTTAGGACGATTAAGAGAGGCAAGCCGACGCTTAGCTCAAGGTGACTTCTCTGTTAGTGTGGTTTCAGAATTGAACTCTAAAACACGAGAGTTTAATGAACTTGCCAATGATTTTGATCACATGACCAATGAAATACATTCTCTGGCGGAAAAGCAACGTCGGCTGATCCGTGATGTCTCGCATGAACTGAGAACGCCATTGGCAAGGCAAAACTTAGCACTTCACCTTCTAAGGCGGAAGATAAATGAAGAATCTCATCATTTATTGGATCGCTTAGAAAACGAAACAGAAGAAATGAATAATCTAGTTGGTGAAATTTTAGAATTTAGCCGTTTAGAGAACTCTCGTTATGACGCCAAGCTCAAATTCATGCACGTCGAACAGTACTGCTCAATGCAAGTAGAGCAGATGCAACCAGACCTTAAGACAGGACAGACTTTAAAAACTGATCTATCAACCGATTTATCAGAGGTTGCTTTAGATGAAAGGTTAGTATTAAGGGCTTTAAGTAACGTTATAGGAAATGCGATTAAGTACGCAGGTGAAGATGCCAATATTGTCGTTTTAACTCATGAAATAGAGTTAGACAAAGTCTATCGAGTGATTTCTGTTGAAGATGACGGCCCCGGTATCTCTGAGAGTAAGCTTGTCGACATATTCGATCCCTTTACCCGATTAGAATCTGCTCGAGATAAACAATCGGGAGGCTACGGTCTTGGTCTTGCAATAGTTAAAGAAGCGATGTTAGTGATGAATGGGTTAGTCGTAGCCGAAAACCGAACTCAAGGCGGTTTGAAGGTCAATCTGCTTTTCCCTATGAAACTAAACAAAAATCCAAGTTAAACAATGTGGCACTTTAAAATATTGCATTATTTTAAAGTATCGAAAATTGAACAACACCAGCAATTGAATGACATAGCTGAAATGGTCGAAAATCATTGTTTAAACACTCTAAAAGCGCCGATATTGGCGCTTTTTTTACTTGTCAGTATGTTGTTAGATTTCATGTCAGAAAATTTACATAACTTTACGAATGCAAAGAATGTAAATTTAATGCAAATAGTAATAGTTATCACTTATATTTGCGTCAGAATTATCAAGTGGTACCGGAAACGGTTTATCAGGTTAGTCATTAAATAGTGAGATTCACTCACAATAAATAAAGCAGCCTGAACAAAAAGAAAAGTCGGAGAAAGGACATGTTTTCAAAGAGCCCATTGGCTTTAGTGATAGGCGCAGTATTAGCCTCATCAGTTGTACAAGCAGAGACAACAAAAGCAGACGAACATATGGTTGTAGAAGGTCGTGACTACGGTTATAAAGCCGACACGAACACTACAGCTATGCGCATGGAGGCGACTCAATTAGAGACTCCTGGACAAGTATCCGTTATTGATGAACAAATCATTGATGAACAACGTGCAAGTACGTTGGGTGAAGTATTACAAAATGACGCTAGTGTTAGTGCTGGTGGTACAAGCCGTAACCGTGAGCGTTTCTCACTTCGTGGCTTTGAATTAAGCAGCTCAGATGGTTTTTTAAGAGATGGGCGTCAACATTGGTCTCACTACCGCCAGCCAATTGAATTACTAGAGCGAGTTGAAGTTCTAAAAGGTCCATCAGGATTGCTATACGGCAAATCTGAGCCGGGTGGCTTAGTCAATATGGTAACGAAGAAGCCTACATCAAACACTCAAATGTCATTAAGCCAAGATATGGGCTCTGATGATCATTTTCGTACTACTCTTGATGTAAGTGGCTCACTGAACGAAGCTGAAACACTAAGAGCTCGCGCTATTTTATCTAAAGAAACTTATGGTTCATACCGTTCATATGGCGATGGAAGTGAGCCAGAAACAGATAGATTAGTGGGTGGTCTATTTGTTGAATATGATATCAATGACAAAGTGATGATCTCTGCTCATTATGATAGAACAGAAGATCACGGCAGCGTGGATTCTGGTGCCTACATTGTAAATGGTAAGCCTGTACTTGGCGACAAATACATCTGGGATGCGGAATGGTCAGAAATTGAAAATGATGTTGAGAACTACGGTGTTTCAATTGATGCTGCAATTACAGACACTATTTCATTAAATGCAGGCTACAACCGTCAAAACTTCGAACGTTTTGATGTGGAGTCGTACCCTAACTTTAATGATTATGAGCAAACTGGTCTTATCAAGCACTCAGGTAATGAACGTACAGATAAGTGGGTTTTTGATACGGCTTACTTAGATGTAACTAAAGACTTTGAATTGCTAGGTACTGAGAACACACTACTTGTAGGTGGTAACTGGCTAGATTACTCATACGATCGTCATCAAGCTTATTACAACTCTGTTTCTGTTGCTCCTGGAGAAACTGTAGGTAAACCTGGTTATTCAGGTCGTGTAAGAGAGTCTGATTCTGACTACAAAACATACGGTGTTTACTTACAAAACATGATGACAATCAACGACCAATGGCAAGTGCTAGCTGGTTTACGTTTTGATGAGAAGAAAACGGATGATTTGACAGAAAACCAAGTGTCTCCCAAACTAGGTGTGATTTACCACCCTGCTGAAAATGGCTCTGTATACGTGCAATATTCTGAAAGCTTCATGCCAATTGGTGCTGTGAATGGTGATCAGTACGTTAACGATGGCGAAGAACTTGACGCTGAACGCGGTATTTCTTACGAAATCGGTACTAAATGGGAGCTATTGGATGAGCGCCTATTCGTAAGCGGTGCACTGTTTGATATCACCAAAGAAAATGTAGCTCTTGATGTTGAAGCTGGTTTAGACGGGAATGGCGATACGCTTTATGACAAAACTCAAGGCGGTGAGCAGAAACACCGTGGTGTTGAGGTTACAGTGCAAGGCTTCGTAACGGATAGCTTCTCTCTATCGGCTTCTACAATGTATCTTGATGCTGAAATCACGAAAGATAAGACTTACCAAGGTAACCAACCAGCGGATGTTCCTGAATTATCTGCAAGCCTTTGGTCAACATATGAAGTGGTTAACAATACTGATGTGAATCTTGGTCTTATTTATGAAGGTGAGCGCTACGGAGACGCAGCAAATACATTCAAAAAAGACGGTTATACTCGTGTAGATATGGGCGCAGCTTATACTCATAAATACGATGAAAACTTTGACATCATTGCACGTATCAATATTGAAAATGTATTTGATACGGAATACCAAGCAGGTGGTGGTTCAACAAGTAGTAATTACGAAGGTGCTAAAAATGTTGTTCTTGGCGAAGGTCGTAACTACATGGCAACTTTACAAGTTAAATATTAATACTTAGTAATGAAATGATAGGGGAGAGCAATGCTTTCCCCTTTTGTGATTGTGCTACATCAATAAAATATGATATTAAATTAAGGATGTTATTGATAATGAGAGTGGTTATCAATAAACTTCATATGAATCTCTTCTTCTAAAGTAATTGACTACAACTATGAACTTTTTAAAAACGAGCCTAGCGCTTCAAGTTATTCTTATCAGTGGTGGCATGATTGCGACAACCGCGTCGGCTAATAGCCTAGACCAAGCGCAATCTATTCAAAATAAAACCAATAACGCATCTGCATCCAGTCAGAAAGTGATCAATAAAAGTTCTGAAGCAACATTAGCCTTGAAAGCTGAGATTGAGCGATTGCAAGAAGAAGTGAAAAATTTAGAAATCTATCATGACCACCTTGCGGCTCTTGTGAATAGCCAAAATCAAGAAGCGGCAAGTATCGATGCACAAATTGATCAAATAAAATATACACGTCAAGGTGTCGTACCTTTGATGTATCAGATGATCGATGGGTTGCATGTTATTGTTGAACAAGACATGCCAATCAAAAAAGAACAACGTTTAGAGCGAGTAGAAAAGCTTCAATCTATGATGGTTCGTGCCGACGTAAGTGATGCAGAAAAATACCGCCGCATTCTAGAGGCTTACCAAATTGAAATGGATTACGGCATCAAATTGGGCGTCTACCAAGGTCGTATGGCGTTGAATGGTGGAGAAGCAGGCAATGAACAAATTATCGAAGCTGACATACTGCATTTAGGGCGCACTTCTCTTATCGCTCGTAATTTGAATGGTAGCCAGTACTGGTCTTGGAATCAGACATCAAAACAGTGGCTTGAGCTAGACCCTTCTATGAAAACTGATTTAGATAAAGCTTATGACATTGCAGGCCAGCAAGCTGCACCGAGCTTAATCACTTTACCTGTATCTCTTATTACTGCTGAGGTGAAGTAACATGAACTTTAACTCAAATTCATTATTCTCTTTAAAGCCTCTTACTGCACTTTTATGCGCTATTTCTCTTTCTTTTCCAGTAATGGCTGCAACAAGTACATCTGCCGACCTTGCGAATAAAGCTACTGCTGAAAACAAAGCTCAGGCTCGTCACAATATTCAGCGAGAAGCTGAGTTCAAACAGACAGAAAAACAACTTTTAGCGTTAAAGTCGAAGCTGGAAGTGAAACAGAAAACAATCCAGCAGCAAACTGATGTGTTGACTGAAGCATTCAGTGAAAACGAAAATAAGCTAGCGCGTCTTGAAGAAAAACTGCGTTTAGAAACGGGCAGTTTAGGTGAGCTTTTTGGTGTCGTTCGCCAAAATGCAAAAGAGCTTGGCGCTGAATTACATAATACCGTGAACAGTGTAGACCGAGGTGTTCATACTGACACAGTCGATCAAATCATTGACGCCAAATCATTACCTTCAATGGAACAGTTAACTGGTTTGTGGCTAAGTATGTCAGAGCAAATTTCTGCAAGCCGCGAGTTGGGTAAAGCTCAAATTTCATTTATTGATGGTAATGGTAATACATCTCTAGTTGAAGCTTATCGCCTAGGTTCAATTGGCTTAGTGACAGAGCAAGGTTACGTGAGCTGGAATAGCAAACGAAATGATGCCATTGCGTACATGAAGCAGCCAGATAACGGACCTGTTATTAGCTCTCTTTCTTCACTAGCTGCCGGTGAGACTACTAATATAATCATCGATCCATCTCGTGGTTTCATGCTTGAGCAACTCGCATTAACCCCAAGTTTACGAGACCGTCTTCAAGCCGGTGGTGTTGTAGGTAAAGTCATTCTTGGTTTACTTGCGATTGGTCTTCTCATTGCTCTTTTCCGTGGCGTGTCTCTAGCGATTGCTCGTCAAAAAATCCGCTCACAACTTAAAAAGCCAGATCAACCAGGAAATAACCCATTAGGTCGTGTACTAGCGGTTTACGACAAAGAGCAGAATAGAAGCGTAGAAGCACTTGAGCTGAGATTACTTGAAGCGGTAGTTGATGAACAAACTCATTTAGAGAAAGGTTTGTCAATGCTTAAGCTGCTAGCTGCACTCGCTCCAATGCTTGGTTTACTTGGTACTGTGACAGGCATGATCGAAACATTCCAAGTGATTACTCAATTTGGTAATGGTGATCCTAAAGTTATGGCTGGCGGTATCTCTATGGCGCTTATCACAACGGTACTTGGTTTAGTGGCAGCTATGCCTCTTCTACTTGCGCATAATATTTTAAGCACACAAGCTGAAAATATCCGTAATATCCTTGAGAAACAGGGTATTGGTTTAGTTGCTGAGCAAGCTGAAAAAACAACACAGCCTGAAACTTCATTATCATCTGTTGGGACCGCTGCGTAATGGGTATTTCATTGGGGAGCTCAATTTTGTCGAGCTCCATCATTCCAAATGGCTTAATACCGGACGCATTACTCACGAGTAATTGGCTGCTTTCATTAAATCACTTTATGGAGCAGGGCGGTTTTGTATTGTGGTGGCTAGCGGCGGTTGTCGTGGTGTACTGGCTGCTGGTGGTAGAGCGTGTATTGTATCTAACGCTCTACTTCCCAAAGCAACGCAAACAATGGATTAGCCAGTGGCATGCTAGAAATGACCAGTCATCTTGGCATGCTAAAGCTATACGTGAAGGTTGGTTAGGGCAAGCGAGTATGTTGCTCAACCAAAACCTGAACTTTATTAAGCTGTTGGTTGCGATTTGCCCAATGCTTGGTTTATTAGGAACGGTTACGGGAATGATTTCTGTCTTTGATGTGATGGCTACGCAAGGTAGTAGTAATCCGAAACTAATGGCTTCAGGAATTTCTTTAGCGACACTACCTACGATGGCGGGAATGGTTGCGGCATTAGCTGGAATGTTTGTTCATGCACGCTTAGCAAAGGTGTGCTCTCGTTTAGAATTAAAATTAGAAAAATCATTAAGGAGTCAACAATGAGACTCGGCAGACGTCAAAACCGAAATGAAGAGGCTCAAATTGACCTAACTTCTATGCTTGATATCGTATTTATCATGCTGATTTTCTTTATTGTGACGAGTTCATTTGTACGTGAGTCTGGGGTTGAAGTAAATCGCCCTCAGGCTTCTAATGTTGTTAGCCAAAAAGATGCGGGTATTTTTGTTGCGATTACTTCGACAAACGACATTTTTATTGATAAGCGTATGATCGATGTTGAGCGAGTTCAAGCAACACTTGAGCATCTATTGCTAGAACAACCTGATGCATCCTTAGTTATTCAAGCGGATGAGCATGCATACAATGGAACCGTTGTTAAAGTGATGGATGCTGCGAAAGGCGCTGGCGTGAAAAATATAGCTTTAGCGGCAGAGAAACGATAATGATCTTTTATTTAAAAGTTCGATCCGCCTTTATAGGTAACATACAGGGGAGTCTGTAATGATTCGTTTGTTGCTAGCATTGCCGATTGCCGCCGCTATGGGAATTGCATTGTTTTCTTTTATGGCATGGATGGTGGACAACGGTCACCATAGAACGCAAGAAAATAGCGAAACATTAAGTTTTAACATGGTAATGGTTGAAAGTGAGCAGGAAGTTCAAAGACGCCAGCGAGCTGTACCAGAAAAGCCTAAAGCACCAGAGCCGCCACCAGAAGCTCAAGTATCTACATCTAAAGCAGAAGTTACGCCAATTAATCCAATGTCTTCAATTCCTGCATTGGATCTAAATACTTCAATTAGTGGATTGGCGATTAGCGCTCCAACATTCTCTGATTTTGGTTCAAACCAACAGGCAATGCCCCTCTATAGAGTGGAACCTAGATACCCTGCAAAAGCTTTAAAACGTGGTGCCGAAGGCTATGTACTGATGTCATTCACAATAGATGAAACTGGTCGCCCTGTGGATATTGAAGTAACAGACGCTAAGCCTCGTAGAATGTTTGAAAGGAATGCAATAAGAGCACTAAAAAAATGGAAATATCAACCTAAGGTCATTGATGGAAAAGCAATAGCTCAGGTTGGCCAAACCGTTAAACTTGAATTTAAGTTGGCAGAATGATGAAAAAAATATGGATATTTATCAGCTTATTACTATTGCCTTCTCTACTTCCATTGAAGGCTTTGCAAGCTAAAGAGTTGAGTCAGTACACCGCAATTCGTGTTCAAAAAGCAAGTCAATTTGCTCAAGACGAAAAACTCAAAGAGGCTATAGAAACACTATCGGCCATGGAGCTTACTAAAGAATACGATAAAGCTTTTGTTGCTCGCATGTTGGGTGTTTATCATTGGCAAAATAGTGATACTAAATCTGCAATCAAAGAGCTGACCTATGCCGTTGATAGTGGCTTGCTTCTTGATGAACAAGCATGGATTACTCAAAGAATGCTTGCCGATGTATTACTGAATGAGCAGCGCTTCAAAACGGCGCTTCCTCATTACTACGCATTAGTTAAATACGCGCCTGAAACTGAGAAGATCGATTTACTGTGGATGCGTATAGCACAAGCGGAATACCAAATCGGTAACTGGAGTAATGTATTAAAAGCAATCAGCAAACACGACAAGTTGAAACCAGAACCTGATTTAGCTCCGTTATCTTTAAAGTTAGGTTCGCAACTGCAACTTAAACAGTGGAAACAGGCTATTCCGACTCTAGAGTCCTTGATTGTTTTACAGCCGGAAAAAACGAACTGGTGGAGACAGCTTGTAGGTTTACAGCTTAGGCTAAATCAAAATCGTGCAGCGCTAAATACTTTAGCCTTAGCTGATTTACAAGGCGTTGAATTGTCTGACTCTGACCGTCGATTAACTGCTCAATTATATGCTAAACGCGGAATACCTGAACGCGCGGCCCAAGAGTTGAGCAAACTTAGTAATGCTCATACAGATGTCCAGCTTCTTGCCGAGCAAGCAACTTATTGGCAACTTGCTAGAGAGTGGGATACGTCGATCAAAGTGTGGGAACTGGCCTCCAAATACAATGCTAAGTATCATTGGAATGTTGCTCAGTTGATGGTGCAACAGGGCTACTATCAAGAAGCTCTTGTTGAACTAGATAAAGTTAAGCAAAAAGAAAAACAAGCGGATGTCGCACTGGCCAAAGTTCGTTCGTGGTACAAACTCAAAGAATTAGAGAATGCTTTAATTCATGCTAAAAGAGCTGAAGGCATTGAAGCCTCAACTGAAGCTAAAGGGTGGATAAAATACTTAACTCAATTGAGACGTATTGATACCAGCAGTTAAAATCAAAGCAGCCACTTAATTATAAGTGGCTGCTTTGTATTTAGAATATGCTTTTTTGTATTCAGGTGGCTACTTTTGTATTTAACTAAATTTGTTAACACCCGTTAAATTGACTGATAATCATTTTCAATAGCGACGAATTATAATAGGCTATACAAAAATTTATAAAAGCCAATTTCCATGAGTGAAACTTTCTCCTTTGATACTCTTTTCCAATATTCACAAACCGTCACTCCATTTCTGGAAGGTCGTTTAAAATCGATTGAATTGACTTGTGAAAACTCTGATAGCCCACTTGAAGCCATCAACAGCCAAACTAATGACCAGCCAACCTCAATATATTCGTCGCCCAGCATCACTTATGGTGTGCCTTGCAGTGCTGATATCAAAGTGCTTTATGACTCAATAGCAACAGTATCCCCTGAGGCTAAACAAGCTTATTGGTTAACTCGCACTTGGGGATTGCTTTGTTGGCAACCGATATACCTTTCTTTTATATCAATTTATGCTTGTCATGGTTTGCCAAAGGTTAAAGATATGTCTCAAGACCTTCGCGAGCAGTTTATCGCGGGTTATCAATTTAATGATGACGGCGTCAGGATTAATGAACAAAACACGCTCATTAAGCTGGCGGCGACTGAGCTACATTTATTGTTTGATTTTTACAGAGAAGAAATCGGCGAGTGGGCTCGAATTCGCCCAGGTTTCACAAACCACCTTTTTGCAGATGCGATCTTGGGATGCATTGTTCAATTTCAACAATTTCAGCCTGAAATTCCAAACTCTTATTTTTTAGAGCAGGCTAAAATTTGGATTATTGCTGCTGGTTTACCATTGAAGTCATTAGAAGGGCTAAGCGTTAATCCAGAGACAAGTAAGCTTCACTTAGTTAGGACGAGTTGTTGTTTAGTATATAAGTGCACAGGTCGAAAACTATGTTCTGATTGCCCTAAATTACCTGAAAATAGAGAGATGAAAGTAACGTTGAAAGCATCTTAATAAAGAGCTTTATGAAATTAATTATCATTTATATTCTCATGTGATAAAGTCGCGGCACTTAGCTAAAATTTAGAAGAACCAATGTACCAATTAGTTAACGCGTCGTTTCAAGTCGATGGAAAGAAGATTCTTAAACCTACCTCTTTGGTGTTTAAATCCGGAAAAGTTACCACGCTACTTGGTCACAATGGTTGTGGAAAGTCGACATTAATGAAGTTACTCAGTCGTCAAAATAAAGCTTACTCTGGAACTGTTCTGTTAAACGAAAAAGAAGTAGGGAGCCTGAGTAGTCAAGATTTCGCACTTAATGTTGCCTATTTACCTCAGCACCCCCCAGTAACAGATGGTGTGACTGTCCGTGAACTTGTCTGTTTTGGTCGCTATCCATGGAAAGGGGTATTTGGTCGTTACAGTAAAGATGATTATCAAATCGTCGATGACGCCATCAATAAAGTGGGTTTGGAAGACTTTTCTCAGCGATTCGTTGCCACACTCTCTGGTGGGGAACGCCAACGTGCCTGGGTAGCAATGTTGTTAGCCCAGCAAAGCACATGCATTCTTTTAGATGAACCGACATCAGCCTTAGATGTTGCGCATCAGCATGAGCTTTTATCTTTGATTAGAGAGTTAAACCAATCTTTGGGATTAACCGTAATTATGGTTCTACATGACATCAATATGGCTGCCAAGTTTAGTGATGAACTCATTGCTCTCCATTCTGGTCAAGTCATCGCTTCTGGTTCTCCTTCTGAATTAATGACAACCGATAACCTGAAGAAAATTTACGGGATGGATTTATCCCTTTTTACTGACCCCATCTCTGGAAAAACAATCAGCTATATTGCCTAAATATTTGGTTTAAGAAGCTTAATACGTTTAAGAAAACCCAACTTAAGAACAATCCGTTTATAAAGGTTGGTTTTAGATGATGATTTTAATCAGGTTCGGTATACAACTGTTGAAAGGATATTAGTGTGAAAATATTGGTCGCTTATATAGCGTGTTTCTTTAGTTTTACGGCTTTTGCAAAAGAAGTCAGTCATGAGCTTGGATCAGCGAATTTTGAATACACCCCAGTACGAGTAGTTACATTAGACTGGGCGTTAACAGAGACAGTTTTGAGCTTAGGTATTGAGCCTATTGGTGTCGCAGATATTAAAGGGTACAACTCTTGGGTAGCAGAGCCTGAAGTAGGGGACGCTGCCATAGATGTTGGTTCAAGAAGAGAGCCTAACTTTGAATCATTATTAAAGTTGAATCCTGATGTGATTTTAATAAGTAAACAAATGTCGGCGGCTTACCCGCAGCTTAATTCAATTGCACCCACATTGGCTTATTCAATTTATAATAGTAATAAATCTCCCTTTGATTCAGCCGTCAGTATTACGCGCGATCTTGGTGATTTACTGGATAAATCTACTCAAGCAGAACGAATTATAAGTGATACCCAAAATAAGCTATTAACTAATGGTCAGAAAATTAAAGCTCAATCAGCTAGTAGCACTCAGCCATTTTTGTTTGTTCGATTCGTTGATGAGAAAACGGTTCGAATTCATAGTGACGGTTCGCTGGCAAACGACACTATTGAAAAAATGGGTTTAACCAACTCTTGGCAGGAAACAACCAATCTTTGGGGTTTTACAACCGCAGGAATTGAGAAGGTTGCTGAGCATCAAAAAACCAACTTGATGATATTTGGTCCATTGAAAGAAGTAGAAAGAAAGCAGTTATTGCAGTCTCCTTTATGGCAAGCAATGGAATTCACTCGAAATGACTCAGTTTATGAACTACCTGCTATCTGGACTTTTGGTGGGCTTATCGCCTCTCAAAGGTTTAGTGACCAAATAACTAGTCAATTAACTAATCAATCAAACAAATGATCAATGTGTTCACTCATAGTTGGTTTGAGTCACTTCAGCGAACGAGACTGCCTTTAGGCATAGCTGGGCTATTCAGTGTGATAGCCCTACTAGTGCACATTACGGTTCCTTACTCACAAGGTTTATCCGTATTAGTTGATGTTATTACTCAGTATGACCCGTCAGATTATCAACACATCATAATCAATTTAACTTATCTACCACGTTTGGCTGTTGCCTTGATATGTGGTTTTGCATTAGCGGTTGCGGGTTGTGTGATGCAATTTGTTTTACGAAACCCCATTGCGTCGCCAACCACTTTAGGTGTCGCTTCTGGTGCCGAACTAGGAATGATCCTGAGTATTTTATTACTTCCAGCCAGTATTGAAGTCAGTGGTTTTATTCCTGCATTTATCGGCGGTTGTTTTGCTACAGCATTGGTTTTTATCTTATCGGCTAAACGAGGCTTTTCACCAGTTCATATGGTACTTGCGGGCATGGTTGTGAGTTTGTTTTTTGGCTCAGTGAATACCATGTTGCTTTTATTAAATGAAGAGCACCTTACCAGTTTATTTGTGTGGGGAGCAGGCACGTTGAATCAAAATGGATGGGAAAGTGCGCAAATCCTAATTCCATTAACGGTTATTCCGACATTACTACTTCTAGCCATTGAAAGACCATTATCTGCATTGCAGCTAGGGGATGACGTTGCCTCTTCTATAGGTGTGAGTGTTAAAGTTCTAAAAGTGATCAGTTTAGCATTGGCTATTTTTGTTACAGCGGCAGTGGTTAGTGAAGTTGGGTTGATAGGTTTTGTCGGTATCGTAGCGCCGGCAATTGCAAGAATGTTAGGGGCTAGGAAGCTCAACCAACAAATTTTGGTTAGTGGGTTGGTTGGCTCATCTATGTTGTTGCTTGCTGACTTAATCATACAGCCATTTTCAGGAGCGGGTGGCGAAATGCTACCAACAGGCGCAATGACTGCCTTACTTGGAGCGCCTTTCCTTTTATGGCTGCTCAATAAGAAACTGTTGCAGTCAGATATGAAAGCACGCGAGTCAGTGATCAGCACTTATTGTCACCGAACATTAAAGCAAGTTGTTATCCCTATTGTGGGGCTCTTTGTGTTTCTTGTGATTGTTGCTGTCTTTGTTGGTAAAGATCAAACTGGCTGGACGATAGTTGAATCGGTTTCAATCTTACAACTTAGAATACCAAGAGTTGCTGTTGCTGCATTAGCTGGTGTTGGCTTAGCTATTGCTGGAACAATAATCCAACGAGTATCAACAAATCCTATGGCTAGCCCTGAAGTTCTAGGGATAAGCTCTGGTGCAGCACTTGCATTAGTTATAGGAGCTTATTTCGGGATAACGGCTGATCGATTCCAACAAATGCTGTTGGGTACTTTAGGCGCATCATCGGTTACTTTTTTTATTTGGTGGATGGGCAGAAAGCATAACTTTGCAGCAACACACATGCTTCTGACTGGCATCGCACTAAGTGCGGGGCTTGATGCCTTTCTGAGGATTGCTTTGTCATCTGGTCAAGACAATATGAGAGCCTTGCTCACATGGTTATCTGGCTCGACTTATCTCGTTTCAATGACAGATGTCTATTTATTAGGATCAGGGATATTAGTTTTCATTATTACCATAGCCTTAATTCATAAATGGTTAGACATCATTAGCTTAGGTGAGGTCGCAGCAAATAGCCTTGGGGTAGATTCAACAAGAGTAAGAATGCTATTGCTGCTTTTGGTGGCAAGTATTACGACTTTAGCAACAATAGTAATTGGACCTTTAAGTTTTGTAGGTTTGCTTGCTCCCCATATGGCTCGGTCATTACACCAATACAGTGCAAAGCAGCAATTGATTACCGCCAGTTTACTGGGTGCAATCTTAATGATGACCGCGGATTGGTTAGGGCGAACATTTTGGTTCCCTTGGCAATTTCCAGCAGGGCTATTAGCTTCATTGATTGGAGGGGCATACTTCTTATATCTAATGAGAAAGTAAATAGCTCCAATCGGTGATTATTTTAGGCGGTTATTAATATGGGTAGCCGCCACACCTTAAAACCGTTTTTTCCAACTTATCTTTAGTTGCTAGGCAAGTTCAGACCCTTTCAGTTTTATTCTTACATCCGCCTATACTTTGATATTTTTCATTAAGGCAGCCCCCCTTTAGATACTTTTTCATCCGGTTTTTACTGATAAAACAATCACCTAAGATAGTAGGTGTGCATTTTATGCAGGTAGTTGATAAAACCTAGCCACTCATCGATAAATTTCATAAATCGGTAGTAATATTTATGCATATGAGTATTATTCCCATTCTCACTTGTTGTTTATAAAATATAAGAGAATTGAATGAAGTCTAAGAAAGGGATTTTCCCATTAACATTAGTTGCAGTGGCTGTAACTTCTGCATTTTCAATCGTTTCAACGCAAGCTCAAGCTGAAGGGTACGCAGAAACTGATGAAAAAATGGTGGTGGTTTCTAGCCGTACACCAAAAGCAATCAGCGATATTCCAGGTACGGTTTGGTACATTGATGCTGAACAGATTGAACGGGAGTATAGAGGTGGAAAAAACCTAGATGAAATTCTAGCCGTTACTATTCCGTCTCTTGATGTACAAAGTGGTGGTCGAACTCATACAGGGCAAAACTTACGTGGTAGAAGTATCATGGTAATGATTGATGGCGTATCTCTGCAGTCTGTTCGCTCCATCAGCCGCCAACTAGATTCTATAGACCCATTCAATATTGCACGAATTGAAGTCCTTTCAGGTGCTAGTTCCATTTATGGTGCTGGTGCAAGTGGCGGTGTGATCAACATTGTGACTAAAAAATCGAACAGTGATGAACTTGAATTTGAAACTTTTGTTGGTGGAACAACAGGCTTTAATTCTGGTGAAGATCTAGACTATAAAATTGCGCAATCAGTATCGGGTGGTAATGACCGCGTTAAAGGTCGAGCTGCTGTTACTTATACTAAAACCCAAGCCTATTTTGATGCAGATGGTGACATTATCACACCAGATGTGACGCAAGGTTCGACCCAGTTTAACGAGACAGTTGACGTATTGGGTAATTTACAAATTGATTTAGCCGATAGTCAAAGGCTCAATTTACTTGCCCAATATTATGATAGCCAACAAGATTCGCCATATGGCTTATATTTTGAGAAAGACGCGAACGGAAATTATCAATTTGTCGACGTTCGTGAAGGGTACTCTGCAGAGCGTCAGCAGGGTACTGAAAGAATCATGGTTAGTGCTGCCTACAACAATGATGACTTCCTAAGTCATCAGTTTATTGCTGAGCTTTCATATCGTATGGAAGAGCATACCTATACTCCATATACGCGAGCAGGTCGACAGACACTAAGCTTTAGTTCATCAAGACAAAAAACAGACGTTATTTCTTTAAAAGCAGTCATGAATAAGTCGTTTGATTCATTGTCTTTTACTTATGGCATCGATGGGTATTTAGATAAATTCGATAGTGACCAAGCTCTTTATGATTCAACGGTTACCGGTAATACCGGTGGTTTAGTCAATGTTATTGATGAAATTACTGGACGTTACCCTGGAGTTGATACAGAAGCTCTTGCAACATTTATTCAACTCGAATATGCGATAACGAATGATTGGTCTATTCAAGGTGGTACTCGTTACCAGTATTTGAATACAAAGATTTCCGATTTTCAGAAAAATGCGGCGTCAGATTTTGTTCCTGGTGGTGAAACAGATTATTCAGAAACACTGTTTAACTTCGGCACTATATATCAACTATCAGAGAGCTCTCAGGTGTGGGCTAACTTCTCACAAGGCTTTGATTTAGCTAACCCTGCAAAATACTATGGTAAAGACGCAACCGTAAATGTAAATGACTCTAAACTTGAAGGCATTAAAACGGATGGCTACGAAATTGGCTACCGTAATGAACTTGATGATTTGTCATTCCAAACAGCCTTGTACTATTCATATTCAGATGGTTCAGTTGAGTATGCAGATGACAAAAGCATTAAAGGAATTTCTGATCCGCTACGAGTTTATGGTGCAGAAGCCGAAGTTAAATATTGGATGACAGATAACCTGCAACTGGGTACATCTGGTCATTATGTTGTCTCAGAAGAGAAAGGCGATAACGGCTGGGAAGATTTAGCCGCGATGGAAGCGAGTACAACCAAAGCAACGGCATGGGTTGGATGGAATGACTACGATTACAACATGAAGCTGCAAAGTGTCACAATGTTTGATTACAAAGACGCTGATGATCGTAAATTGGATGGTTACACTGTTTTTGATTTTGTTGGCAGCTATCAACTTCCAGTTGGAAGCCTAGGCTTTGGTATTAAAAATCTACTAAATGAAGATTACTCAACAGTATGGAGTCAGCGTGCAAGACATTGGTATGGTGATTCAGACATGTTCGAATACAAAGGTCGAGGTCGTACATTTACTCTCAATTACCAAGTGAAATATTAATCTCATAGATTATTATCAAATTTAATCAGTCAGCCGCTTTACTTTAGAAGTAGAGCGGCTTTTTCATAGAAATCAAAAATCCCCTCACATAGAACCGTTCTGAACTCAAATTTGAGAAGCTCATATTTTATAGAACTTCTGCTTATATAAACGTAAACAATGTAAATTAAATGCCAATACGAATGATTATCAACTAAATTACCGCCCAGATATTATATAGGTACATACATTCATGCAATTAAGCTGTGCGGTGTTCAAAGTGTTAGCGGAGTTTAAAGTGCTAGCGCGGTTAAAAATCAAATTGGTTAACGAGTCAAATTGGTTAAGCAACCATTCGCTTGAAAAACATGCAGTTAAAAACAAAGTGGCTAAACAACCATGTGGTTAAAAGGTAGAGCGGTTCAAGCGTGGGCACGCCGACTCCATGTTTATATTTCAATGGCATTATTGTTTGTGGTCCTGTTTTTCTCAGTAACCGGGATCACTCTTAATCGCCCAAATCTGTTTGAGTTAAGCCAGCCTGATATTCAAAGCAATATTTTCGAATTACCAAGGGCATTATTTTCTATCAATGATGGACGAATTGAAGCCGATGAAAAAGCGCTACATCAATTCTTGAAAAACGAAGCAAATGTATCCGGAAGCCCTTCAAATTTAGACATCTTTTCAGAAATAGAAGATGGCGAGTTAATCATTGGCGAAGTATCAATGGATTTCAAAGGACCGGGTTATAACGCTTCTGTATTCGTCGATATTTTGGATGCATCGGTTGAAGTCGAAAGTACAGATTACGGGGTAATCGCGTTACTTAATGACTTACACAAAGGCCGAAATAGTGGCGAAGTGTGGAAGTGGTTTATTGATATTACTGCATTGCTGATGATTTTTTTCGTTATCACTGGAGTTTGTTTGCTGCTTCCGAAAAAGAAAACATTACATACATCCATTAAGTGGACCATTTTTGGCTCACTCGTCTCTCTCATCATTTACGTAATTGCTGTGCCTTAATTTGGTCAGCATTGATTAAAGATATTCGGTATTCGTTTCCTAAGGCTATGAACATGAAAAACAAATTTTGGTGTCAGTTGCTTATTGCACTGTCACTGGCTCCAACTTTAAGTATGGCTGAACCTATTCCAGCAGCTGCCAAGCTAGATGTGAGCTTTGAATTACCAACAATCGATACATCAATGTATGCCAGACCGTATGTTGCAGTATGGGTGGAAAACAGTGAAAGAAAGTCTGTAAAAACGATTGAACTTTGGGTCGGTAAAGACGAATGGCTGAAAGACTTGCGTAGTTGGTGGCGAAAAGTAGGTCGCTATGATCGTGAACTTGTTGACGCTGTTACCTCAGCAACGAGACCTGCGGGTGAATATCGATTCGTTTGGGATGGAAAAACTGACAGTGGTGAACCACTCGAACAAGGTAACTACACCGTGCATATTGAGGTAGTTCGCGAGCATGGTGGACGGAACTACTTACGTCAAAAAATCACATTGGGTGGCTCAAACGAAAGCTACCAATTAGAGCCAACGGAAGAAACAGGACAAATAACAATGAGCTACGTTGTTAAATAAGATCGAGTTGTTAAATAAAATCGAGTTGCTAAATAAGATCACGTCGTTAAATAGAATTACGTATTTAAATCGATCAAATACTCACGTTAGTTGAAGATGAATTAACGAAAATAATGGAATTAAAAATGATGAAACAAACAAAAGTAAAAGCGCTAGCTCTTGCGGGTGTAATGGCATTTGGTTTAGCGGTAGCTACAACAGCTCAAGCACACCCTCGTTGGGTTTTACCTTCTCATTTTACCGTATCAAAAGAAGGCGGCGATTGGTTAACTTTTGACGTTACCGCTTCTCACGGCACGTTTGTATTTGATAAGCCTGCTGGCAGTGAAAGTGCACAAATTATCATGCCAGATGGGAGAAAAGAGCGTCCAAACTTCGTGGTACGTGGTAAGCGCCGTTCTATTTTTGATTTCTACTTTGAAGAAGAAGGTACTCACAAGGTTACGATTAACAATACACCAAGCTATTACACTCAGTACAAAGCAGGTCGTCGTGATACCGTTAAGTGGGTGAAAGCGACTAAAGCAGAAAGAGACAGCATTCTTCCTGAAAAATCTCGTGACATTGTCACTCAAATCAGTTTCACACGAGCTGAAAGTTACATCACTGTGGGCAAACCATCAGACTCAGTATTTGAGATTGAAGGCAAATTACTTGAAATGAAACCTGTAACTCACCCTTCAGATATCATCGAAGGCGAGCCTGTGACATTCCAGTTCTTTTACAACGGTGCAATTCAAAAAGGTGTAACCGCTGAAATCACACGAGAAGGTACGCTTTACCGTAACCATCAAGAGCAAATTGACGTAGTAAGTAATGATAAAGGTGAAATCACGTTTACTCCGGATGTTGCTGGTCGTTACGTGATGAAAGCGAACTACAAAGGTGAGCTTATTGATAATCCATTAGCAGATAAAGCCAGTGCTAATGTCCATCTAACTTTTGAAGCATTACTACAGTAATCGCGGCTCCCATACTGGGCTTCGAACGCTCGTAAACAACGATTAGGGTTCATGGTTATGAACCCTTTGTCGGTTATGTATTGCGTCGATTAAGAATTACCTCAGTTAAGTAATACACAAGTTTAAAATTACAAAATATTACTACGTTAGCCATGTGAATGTTGAATATGAAAAAACAAATTAAAACAAAATTAAAAATAACTATTAAGACAAACTTCGCTATTGCTGTCGCGGCAATAGCATTACCTGCACAAGCGCATTTTCCACTTATGGGCTGCTGGCTAGAAAAAGAATTAGTGATTTGTGAAGCGGGGTATTCAGATGGAAGTACAGCGGTCGATTACGCTGTTGAGATGTTTGATTATGACGATAATCTTATCGCTAAAGAAGTGACTGATAAGCGTTCAATCGTGGAATTTGTACATCCCAATGAAGATTTCTATTTAGTCTTCGATTCTGGTCATGAAAATCCAGTTGAAGTTGATGTTGTTGAGATCAGTGAGAAATGATCACTCAATCAGTAAGACCAGATACTGGTGATAGAGAAGGGAAATGGGTCGGGTTCATTATTATCTTGATCCTTGCGTTCGCTACGGTTGCTATTCCATTTCATCAAGCAAACACTCAAACAGAACACGTTGAACAACATCAAATATTAGTTACCGATGTTAAGAAAGAAAACCTGGCTATGCTGTCTGAACTTAGGCTTGCTCACGAAGAAATTCGAGACATTTATTTAGAAAGTGCTGGCGAATGGCCAAGTGTCAATTTTTTAGAAGACGAGTGGATAGCGCCGTTTGTGAAAGATCAAAGTTGGAAGCGTAAAGGGCAACATCATTGGACTCATGTGGGAAATGGATACTATTTTTCTGCTCCCTCTCACTCAGATGCAGCAAACGCATTCTTGTTAAACACCAATGTTATGTCACCTGATATATGGATATCTCTAGGGGGAAGCCTAGAAGCACCGAGCTCTTATGAGATCGAGTATTTAGAGTCATTAGGCTGGAAACAAGTTGTCACTACTGCAAGTGACCCCAAAAACAAATTAAATGATGTTCATTAAAAATAGAGATTTATCATGCGAGTTTTAACTGTATTCATTGTTTTTCTTTCTGTGTTTACCACGTCGAGCCTTCACGCCACAGCACTTTCATCATTAGACGAACAATTAGATAGCAATTTAATAGACAGCAATAAAATTACAATCGGTATCACGCTGCAACCCTATTACAGCTATGTCAAAGCTGTGGTTGGTGATAAAGCTAACATACTCCCATTGGTTGATGCTGGTTTTAACCCACACAATTACTTACCTCAACCAAACGACCTAAAACGCTTAAGTATGATGGATGCCATTATAGTGAATGGCATTGGACATGATGACTTTGCATTGAAAGTTATTGAAGCGTCACAACGTAACGATTTGGTTGTAATTGAAGCCAATAAAGAAGTGCCTTTACTGCCTGCACTCGGTCAATCTGTTGGTCAAGGTGCAGTAAACCCGCATACGTTTGTAGGCTTATCAACAACGATACAAAAGGTGTACACCATTGCTAGTGAAGTATCGAAATTAGACCCAGATAATGCCGCTTTTTATCGCAAAAATGCTCGTAAGTACGCGAAGCATTTCCGTTTGATGAAACGTGACGCCATGCTTTCACTTGGTGAACTTGATACTTCAGGTATGAAAGTGGCCACAACACATAATGCTTACGGGTATATCCTTCAAGAATTTGGGGTGGACGTAGTCGCGGTGATTGAGCCGGCTCATGGCGTCGAACCAAGCGCTAGCCAACTTCAAGGAACAATTGAAAAGATTCGTGAATCTGAAATTGACGTTCTCTTTTACGAGTTAAATATGCCAAACCGTTTTGTCGACACTATTGAAGTAGAAACTGGAGTTCAACTTTATCGATTCTCACACATGACTCATGGTGATTATGAAGATGAAAAAGTTGAAGTTGAAATGAAAAAGAATGTCGAGACTCTTATTGAAGCGATGAAATTTGCAGCCAGTAATCAGGCTAACTCATCCCAACAAGGCCAGAAGATTAAACAAGTAAGTAAGTCGGGTGGTTTGTAATGATTGGTCCTTCAATCTCAATTAATAACCTTGGTCTTCAATATGATAACAACATCATTTTGGAAAAAATATCTGTAGATTTTGAACCAGGTAAATGCCACGTAGTAATGGGACCAAATGGAGGAGGCAAAACATCGCTGCTTCGTTCTGTTCTTGGACTCACTCCATTCTCTGGGGACATAAAGATCCATTGGCCTGCAAAGCCGAGCATTGGCTATGTTCCACAAAAGGCTATCTTCGAATCCAGTTTGCCTTTGACTGTGATGGACTTTGTGTTGCTCAACCAAACACGTACGCCCTTATTTTTCCGTCGTAAATCAAAACAACTTGATACCGCTCTTGAACAGTTAGATCGCGTAGGTATGGCAAGCCGTTCTGATCGTCGAATGGGGCAATTATCAGGTGGTGAACAGCAGAGGGTGTTATTTGCTCAAGCGCTATTAGATAACCCAAGTTTATTAGTGTTGGATGAACCAACCACTGGCATGGATGAACAAGGGGTTCGCTATTTAGAAACTCTTATAAAAGAGTGTGTTGATGAGGGACGAACCATTTTAGCGGTTCATCATGATGTGACAGCGGTTCGTCGTTTAGAAGCGAATGTACATGTGGTTAATCGAGGCTTAGTTGAAAGTGGCACTCATGAACAAGTTTTACACCCATCAAAAATTGAAAGCTTGTTCCAACATTATACGAGTACTTCAAACATTAAAAATACAGTCGAGGTAGCGTAATGGAATGGTTACGACAAATCGCCATCATGGGTGTAGAAGCGGGTTGGTTAAGCGATAGCTTCATGTATGCATTTATGGTTAACGCCCTGGTTGCAGCCTTACTACTAGGGCCATTACTTGGTGGGCTAGGCACGCTTGTTATTGCTAAACGACTCGCTTTCTTTTCTGAAGCTGTGGGTCACGCTGCTTTAACAGGGATTGCAATCGGCGTGCTACTTGGAGAGCCAGCCGAAAACCCAATCATAGGCTTGTTTAGCTTCTGTATGATTTTTGCTTTGCTACTTCACTTTGTAAGAAATAGAACCAATGTGCCATACGACACGCTTGTGGGCGTATTTTTAGCGCTTGCTTTAGCGGTTGGTGCCGCCTTATTAATGTATGTCGCGCGTAAGATAAATATCCATATGCTAGAGAATGTCTTGTTTGGTTCGATACTCACGGTGACCGATCAAGATTTAGCGATATTAGCGGCGAGTTGTTTCATCATAATTGTACTGCTTATCCCTACGTTTAATCGCATTTTATTAACTTGTATTAGCCCTGATATCGCGAAAGTTCGTGGCTATAACACCAGTTTTTATGATTACTTATTTGTAATGATGATTACGCTAGTGACCATAGCTGCAGTAAAGATCGTTGGTGCAGTCTTAGTTGGAGCATTATTGCTCATTCCTGGTGCTACCGCGCGTTTACTGACTAAACGAATGGGAAGCTTTGTGCTGCTTTCTGCGTTACTCGCGACAATTGCTTGTTTGGTCGGAACGATATTGCCTATGGAACTTGACCTTCCAGTGCCTTCAGGCGCATCAATTATCATTGTTTCCGCAGTCTTTTTCTTGTCTGCAACATTCTACCTAATTATAAGAAAGGCTTAAAAATGACCTCTTTATTCACTAAGGTTTCTTCTGCGCTAGCTTTAATTACTGTGCTTCTTACCCCTCAGTTTGTATTTGCTCAAGATATTTTGACCGCTACGCCTGTGACTTATGCACTGGCGACTGAGCTAACGAAGAAAACCAGTATCACGACCCAGTACTTGCCTCCCAAGCGTTATGGTATTGAACGTTTGCCCAACTGGTTCAGTACCAAAGGCGAGAAGAAAGCCATTGAATCAGGCCAGAATGCTACGGTAGCCATTACACTTTCGTCTGTATGGAAGGCGGATCCAACCTATGTATATGCAAGGCAGGGTAATATTCGATTGGTCGAGATTGATGCTGCTCAGGCAATTACACCACGTGCGCAAGGGGTCGCTGCTATTACACTATCAAGTGGCGAAGTATCTAAATTCGTTTGGCTTAACCCGACTAACTTGACTCGCATGGCATCAATTGTGGCGGATGATTTAAAAAAAGTATGGCCGACATATTCAGACACGATTGATGAAAACTTGCAGCGTGTCATGTTAGATGTCCGCGAGTTGATCAACCAGCAGCAAGCGATCTTATTTGATCAAGAAGTGGATGCCGTTGTACTTTTATCTGAAAGCTTAGAAGACTTTGTTTCTGGTAATCAGTTGTTTGTTGAAGATAGGATTTTTACCGCAGAGCTTGAATGGAATGAGACTCAGAAAACAGAGTTACAGTCGGCATTCAAAGAAGATGATTCCTTGTGGTTAGTCACATCTAAAAATCCTTCGAAATTATTGAAATCACTAGTACCAGAAAACAAAATTCTAGTTATTGATTCAGTAGATCGTTGGGGTAAGAAGGGTATTACTAGCGATAAAGTATTCTCGCGTTGGGAAATTATTCCTAACAATCAATAAAAGCTTATGCTTGTATTAAAACTGAGCACTTGCGTTTTAACTGAGTGGCTAGCATGCAAAATGCAGCAGGTTAGTAGCCTGCTGCATTTTTATTTATCCCACGATAGTGGTCTGAGTATGGTTTACGTCTTTTAAGAAACGAGTAGTTGGTTTAGTTTTTCTTGTTGACCTTCAATGGCAGACATTTTTTGGATGGCTTCTTCAACCAGATCTAATGCATCTTCCGCCGCTTTCTCTGACGCTTTTGATTCATCTTTTATTGATGAACAAAGGCTATTTGCACCATCAACTAATTCGATTTGTTCTAGAGTGGATGACTGAACGTTATTGACCAATTCACCAATATCTACACTATAAGTATTGAGTTGAGTGACTATTTCACTATTCACACTCACATCTTGCTTAGTCCTTACGGCTAAGCTTCTCACTTCATCCGCGACAACTGCAAACCCTCTTCCTTGTTCTCCAGCTCTTGCAGCTTCAATCGCAGCGTTTAAAGCCAATAGGTTGGTTTGATCGGCAATGCTAGTGATAGATGAAAAAGCATTGGTAATATCAGAAGCATTTGAACCTAAAGTATCAATCATTTTTATCAACTGCTCGCGTTGATCTGATTGAGTATGAGTAATTTTAGAAACATGTTCTAAATAGTCATTCAGTTGATGCTGCTTGCCCTGCAACGCTAAAGACATAGATGCCAGTGATCTAAGTGACTGAGAACAATTAGTAATGATTGGATTGTACTCAGAAATTTGAGCGAGCATGTTTCTTTGAATGTTATTCATATAGCGCTCAGCGTTAACTTCCGATTGGGAATGGAATTTAACAAACCTTGCTAGTGTTGAAGGATAATGGGTGACTGATTTATGGTGATTACCGGTACGCTTATAAATTGTAATCGACACATTTGTGCAGTTTGAATGAACATAGCATGTTTCACCAAAGCTTGAGTAGCCAGCGGTTGGAACATCAAACTTTGTTGCTTTTAGCTCCTGTTCGCTGCTTCCTATACGTCTTAGGACACAATCTATCGCTATTGTGGTAATTGGCTGACCTTGAATTTCAGATAAAAATTGTTTGTTGGATCGCTGCGTTGAAGAGGCAATGCTCTCAGAACTTACTAAAGAAATTTCTTCACCAAATGTTAAATCTGAAAACAAATTTAGAGAATTCTCGTTGCCATTAACACTGGCTACGCTTCGAACAAATTTTTCTCCTTCACTAGTCTCTATGACAAAATGCTTTCCGGTTAACGCATTTTGAAGATTGTCAGGAGAACAGTTGAGAACCTCACATAAATGCTCAACTGGTGATGTTATCTCATTATTGCTTAAAATAATTTTAGACAGAGTCCGTGTAACATTATTAGATTTAGCTACGGTAAACTTGGTATGGACAGTACCGGATACAGAGTGTGTATGATGGAACGCGTAAGCGTAATCAGGATGAAGTTTAATAAGCATTAACAGCGCTTTATTACTGCATGGTTTTCCATTTAACCCAAAATCTGCTCTTGTGAAATCCAGCTTACCCCCAGCACTTCCACCTATTAACGGGACCTCTATTTTTCCGCTGTTATAAGCAGCTCTTAAAAACTGATTCTCCATAGCATTTAAGCCAGTAAAGCAAGTGTACGCAAAGGTATCAGTATGGTTTTGCTCAACTTGCCAATTCAGAGACTTGATCGCCTTTGTCATGGTTGTTATGTGGCGGTCAATATCGGTTTCAAGAGTATGTTTCGGTATATCAACAAGTTGTGGCTCGCATTGGATAAACATTTTCTGAGAGAAAATATGAAGAACAACTTCACCACCGTCATAGGCGGAAGCCGTTGTTGAACTCAAGTTACCTGCACTCATAATGGTGACGCAATGTGCGCCAATAGATTTAAACACGTGTCCTAAATCAGCAGTTACTTGATCAAATTTTGAATGATTCGAGACGTAAGCCAAACATAGCGTAGGTTTTTCAACTGTGTTTAATATGTCTTCTGCTTTGGGTAGTGAACTCGTGGTATGAGAGAGGATGACAGAGTGGGGTAAAACATCTTGAGCACTTTGTGAGCTTCTATTCGTTATTCTTTTTAATAAATTTAACATCCAGCGTCCTGACTTGTTTCTGGTTGATTCTCTTAGTGAAATTAATAATTGGTATAGAGAAACGGGATGTTATTTAAAGTATCAGATTAGACACAAAGCCATATTAATAATGTGGGTAAATAAGCGATAGATCAGGATTGGTTTTTAATATATTTAAACTATGTCACAGTTTGCATATTGAAGTGGCGAGTAGGCTGAGTGGGGTGATGCGTACAGTTCATATTTTCTGTGCAGCAATAAATTAAGCGTTCCTATAAAAAGTTAAACGTGCCTACAAAGAATGAGGAATTCAATATAGGCATGTTTAGAGCCAATCTAGTCAGAGACTTCGTTTGACGAAACCGATTCTTCGTTTGGTTTCGCAGCCGCTTCTTCAGCTTCTATCTTGGCACGCTCTGCTTTGGAAATATAGCGAGGCTTATTGCTAGTATGCAGCTTAGCATTTGCTCTCTTTTGTTTCTTTTTTAGAATATCGTTAATTTTTTTCTTACGGTTCATTGCTGCATAGCCTTGTATTTAGTTAATGCGGTGGAGGATAATCATTTTAGCCGCAGAACTCAATAAATGAGTGTATTTCGATGGAGAATGGTGTCAATGCAGCCACTTACTACTGAGCGTTTAAATTTACGAATGATCACGCATGATGATGCCGGGTTTATTCAAGCTTTATACAACACAGAAGATTTCTTGAATGACATTGGGGACAAAGGCATTGACTCTCCAGAATCTGCTGTAAATTATATCCAAAATAATATTTTGAAGATGTATGAAGATAAAGGTGTGTGTTTATTGTTGGTAGAAGATAAACATACATTAACTGCTTTTGGTGTTTGTGGCTTGATTAAGCGAGATACATTAGAAGCGTATGATATTGGCTACGGCTATTTTCCAAGTGTCTACGGCAAAGGTATTGCTTATGAAGCTGCGAAAGCAATATTGGATGATGCGCAGCATAGATTGAAAATTAAAAGCCTTGTCGCGATTACTACCTCAAACAACCAGCGCAGTATAAAACTGCTTGAACGCTTAGGGTTTAGTTTTGCAAGAGTTGAGGAGGCTTTATCAGAGTCGGTGGATCTCAATCTTTATCAATTGACCTTTGATCGTCAATCCAGCCCTAATTCACAACCCAAGCTCTTCTCTCAATCAAAGCACGTCTTTCAATCTAAGCATGGTACTCAATAATGTATCAAACTAAAGACATACTCATTGGCGAACTGGCCACTGAATTTAAAACGGTTGTCGCAATGGTTCATATTTATTGCAATCACCACCACGGAACAGTAAAGGAGCTGTGTGCGGATTGCTCGGAGTTACTAGACTATGCTGAAACTCGGCTTGATCGATGCCCATATGGTGAAGCAAAACCTACCTGCAATAAGTGCCCAATTCATTGTTATAAACCTGAACCTAAAGAACAGATGCGTTTAGTGATGCGTTATTCGGGTCCGAGAATGTTGTTAAAGCATCCTATACTAGCGATTAGACACTTATTACACGAAAGACGTACAGTGCCGGCTAAGCCGTTACCTAATGCTTCAAATCGACATAAAAGGCTGAAATGATCTATTTGTGTTGATTAAAAATTAAAGGGTGAGCACATTCATGCTCACCCTGTTTTTATTCAAGTTAACCTGACTAAATGCTGATTACGCAATAGCAGGTGTGGCCTGATTATCGCTATCATTGCTGATGGTTAAATTATTAATCCAGCGTCGGCTTACGTAGCGATGTGAACAAATAGCCAATTTCACCACTTCTTCTACAAGCATTAATGCGTAGATATATTGGAAACTCCATCCCAATACAAATGCACCAAAGACACAAACTGGAATACCAACCATCCACATGGCAATGAAGTCCATGCGAAGGCAGAATTTATTGTCACCTCCAGATCGTAGCATCCCGTTAATGATCACCATGTTGAGCATTCTAATAACAATGGCACAACTCATGAATAGCATTGTTGGTGAAGCTAAAGCGTATAAGCTGGATTCTGTTAAGTTTAACCACTCTAGAACGTATTCTTGTCCCAGAAATAGGGCGGACCCTACAGTAATGCCGAATACCACGACAATTTTAATAAAAGCTTTCCCCATATCCATCGCTTGATCAAATTCATCACGTCCTAAGGAGTGACCTAGTAGTACAGAACACGCAACAGAAATTCCAAAAAATACCGAATAGCAAAGTGATTCAAATGGCGCAAGCATAGAGAAGACCGCTAATTCAGTGGTTCCCATATGACCGAAAACCATTTGATAAGCCATTGTCCCTACAGCCCAAAGTACAGCATTCATTGTTAATGGAAATGCAATACGTCGGTAAGAAAGCCACAGTGATTGTTTGTGAGTAGAGCTTTCTGATGTGAGTAGCCAGTGGTTTTTATGGCGCATGTAGGCGTACATCATGATCACTTGAATTAAACGAGCAAGTGTCGTGGCTAAGGCAGCTCCAGCCACACCCATTGCTGGAATCCCAAATGCTCCTTTAATGAGTATTAGGTTTAAAGCTATATTGAGCCCAATAGTCACAGCACCAAGTAATAATGGGGTTACCGTGTCACCTGATGAGCGCATGCTTGCTTCTGTTACAATCACAATGTGAGTAAGTAGAAGAACCGGAAACCCATACCAAAGGTAAGATGCTCCTAGGTCTATCACAGTTTGATCGCTGGTTTGTAGCATCATCAGCAACTGGGCACCAAGCGTAATGACTGCAGTAACTGGTAATAAAACTTTCAAACCAAAACGCAATGTTATGGACGTGATCGTTTTAGCACTCGAGCGGTCACCTTTTCCCCAGTACTGAGCAACCAGCGTGCCATTGGCAGTGGCTAAACCTGCCATAATCATAATCGCAACAAAGTGCCATTTTGATGCTATTCCCACAGCTGCGGTGGCTTCCATACCAAAATCACTAACCATCAACACATCGGCAAGGGCGAGTATTGCAACTAAAGCACTTTGTAGTGCTACAGGTAAGCCAAGCTTAATTATCCTAGATAAGATATGCTCTGGCTTCGTTAAGTTGTTTGCGTTAGGGTATGTTTTAGTAGTCATAGGCTCTCCAGTTTATGACGAGAACTATAGTGATAAGACAAAGATAAGAACATGTTTGAAAATCGAGAAAACCTGTGCGAATCCGTCATTGGGTCTATGAGCCCTAAAACAACATGGCAAGATGAAGTCTTTCTTGCTGAAAGTTGTAAAGAACGTTTTTTGACCACCGAAGACATCCCTGAATTACAAGCATGCGGTGTTCATATGGCTGGTATGGCTAAGCTATTTGATGGCTACCGGATTGAGCGTGAATCAGTGTCTGTTCATACTTTTGTATTTACTCAAGAAGGCAGTGGCATTTTAACTACCTCTACATTTGTTGCTGAAATTGAGCCATATACTTTAGTTGTTTTACCAGCAGGGACTTCTTTCCGATTTGAACTTAATCCACAGCAGAACTATTGGAAAATGGCTTGGATGCTGATCCCTGACACTCCACAATGGCAACATATGGCAGGTTTAGGACAAGCGATAGTGCCGTTTGGAGAGTGCGAGCAAGTGTGGTCTTTATTGAATTTGTTGTATTTTGAGATTGGTGGTCGTGCGAGTTTTAGAAAACTGCTTTCGAGTGAAATTGTACGCTTGCTAACTGGGTTTGAACCGAAATCGACTAATACTACGTCACGTGTACAAGCTTTATATAATGAAATTGAAAGCAGCTTACATTTAAATTGGACTGTGGCAGAAATGGCAAAGCGAGTATTCGTTAGTGAAGAGCAGCTAAATAGAGTGACCAAATCGTTGTTCCAATTGTCACCTAGAAGTAAGCTCATTCATTTGAGGATGGATAAAGCCGTGAGCTTATTGCATCACCAAGAATGGTCAGTAACTATGATTTCTCATCGATTAGGTTATAAAGACCCATACAATTTCTCGCATCGTTTCAAGAAGCATTTTGGGCAATCTCCTAGTCAATATAGAAAATCATTGCGTCACTAGATGAATGAATTTTAAAGGCTATATTGGAACTTAGAACTTAGAACTTAGAGCTTAGAACGTAAGCACGACATTTAGCTTATCGTTTGGAAAGCATGCTTAAGTTTCTCGGTCTTCTTATTAAGAGATGGAATATCGATAAGGTGAATACTGCCACGTTCTAAACTTATTTCATTAGCAGCTTCTAAGCTTTTAAGAACTTCGTTGAGCCTAGGGCGTGATATCCCGGTGATTTGGCTAAGTTGCTTTTGCGAAATATCGATTTTAATCAAACTGCCTTGCACAGCAGGTAAGCGTTTTGCTAGATCCAGCAAAGAAAATACAATTCTAGATTCACGATCGTAAAGTGAGCAAAGTTGAGATTGAAGCCAATTTTTTTGTAAGTCTAGAGTGCAATGATACAACCATCGAAACACTTCGTCGTTGGAGCTAGCCAGACGGTCAATTTTTTCTTTTGGGAAATAAAGGATCGTGCAAGGTAGAATCTCATCAATTGTCGCGTTTAAAGATAAGCTATTGTATATCACACCACCACCAGCCCAAGTATTTGCACTAAGTAGCGTGGCGTTCATCGTATTTGTATTTTCAGAAGCAAAGCTAATCGACATGATCCCTTGAACGATATAAAAAACGCCATCTACACTGGAACGTTTAAACTGATTTCGGTCTGAGAGACCATGTACAGTAATGGCAGAAAGCAATAACTCATCTTTTAATGCCTGGCTTAGATTGCAAGGCCATTGGATATCGGAAGTAGAGGTTTTCAAAAGCGATCTCGATTGTATTTTTTCATAGTGTAACGTGACGAATTACGTTCTTACAATATGAATAACCTCTAACGCTAAAATCGGCAGACAAAGTGCTATCGAAACGATCAAGTGGCTGCTGCTAAAATACTTAGACATAGGTATTTTGGTATAGGTACTTAAATATAGGTATTTAGGCAGTAGCTACTTAGTCATAGGTACTTAAATAGATGCACTTTTACATTGCGAAGGCTTATTAAAATGTTTGAAGCAAAATTGAACAAAGTCATTACTACTTTTAGGCTTCGCGAGAAAGTACCCTTGTAAAACATCACAACCAAGTTGAGCAAGCCTACGAGCTTGAACTTGGCTTTCTACACCTTCTGCAACCACTCTTAAATCTAAGCTCTTACTTAAAGCAATTACACACTGTACAGCCGCTAAGTGTTTATTGTTTTTCAGCATTTTACTAACAAAAAGTTGATCGATTTTAAGCTCAGTAAATGGGCTGGAAATTAATTGGCTTAATGATGAGTGACCAGTACCAAAGTCATCTATAGAAATGTTCACTCCACGGATGCGTAATCGGCTGGTATTTTCAAGTGTTCGAGCTAAATCAGACGCTAGTTCAGTTTCAGTCACCTCAATCGTTAATTTATGAGGCGGGAAACGTACTTCATCAGCAATTTGTAAAACGCGGTTAGCAAAATCAGGTTGAATTAGATCGGTAGGCGTTACGTTTACCGATATATTCAAAGACCACCCCTTGTTATGCCAACTTGCGGCAGTTTCAATGGACTTCCTTAGCATATGACAGGTCATCTGATAGCTTAAACCCATATCTATCAATTTGTCTAAGAAGTGAATAGGAGTCAGCATTCCAAATTTTGGGTGGTTCCAGCGTATCAAGGCTTCAGCACCGATTAACGTACCACAGCGAGCATCAAAGTGAGCTTGGTAATGAGGTTCAAACTGATCACTTCTTAGTGCATGTCTTATCTCTTCTTCCGTTACAGAAATAATTTGTGAATGCTTGCTTTGAGCTATGGATGTGTCTTTTTGTACCCAAGTGAGAAGTTCAGTAACTTGCTCTCGTTTAAGAGGCTTAATTAAATTGGCGACTTTTTTTAACCCGCATGATTTCGACATTTCAATTACAGCGGCTTGTACATCACTGGCAGCACTACTGGTGAAAACGACGGTCGTCTGTATTCCTGAATCAGCTAAGACTCTTACGAATTCTACGCCATCCATTTCGGGCATATAAAGATCACAGAAGATCAAATCAGGCTTTTGTTTCTTTACCGCTTCAAACCCTTTTTTTCCATTGTTCGCAGTCACTATGGTGGCACTTGTGATTGAAGAGAGCATCGAATGCAAAATTTTACTTTGGAATGCATCATCTTCAATGATGAGAATATTACCAATATCCATTAAGAGACCATGCTAGCAGTCATAGCTAGATCCTTGTAATCCAATTGTTGAGCTAGAACTCGGCTTTGTGCCGAAAACTCCTTGCTTTTGATGAAATCAGTGTCGTGAAGCTGATCACGGCATCTAATCGCTAAATGGATAACGTCACGTTTACTCCAATTGTTGGGCCAAGCTCGAGTTAACACACCAAATAAGAGTTTAGGTACTTCGTTATCAGTAAATTGTGTATCCAATGAGTGAGCAAGCATTGTCGATGCTTTCTCAAAGCTTTTCTGTTCGATCAATGTGAGAGCATCGCGTTTAAGTTTGATCGAATTTTCTCGCGATCTTTGAACTTTGTTTCGCCACTGTGATAGATAAGCTAACAAAGCTTTGTCTTGAGTGGTGAAGGGCTCTTTTTTAAGTGATATGTTAATTTGTTCGCTTAAGCGCTGGTATTCAGACTGATGACCTAATAATAAATATACGCGTGAAAGTTCAATTTTTTCGAGAAGGCTTGGCTGATAACCTTCAATGTTTGCAATGTAGGTTTTGTATTCTTGCAGTAAAGCTCGCCCTTTCATTGGATCACTTTTTAGAATATTACCGCGAGAAAAAAGCAATAACTCCATTGCTTTGTAAGCTGTTCTCGGGAATTTGGCACGCCAACTTTCTGCCCATTTCCCTAAAACAGATAAGTGCGTTAATCGCTGTTCTCTAGTGGCAAACTGAGCCTGGTCTAGAACTAGTTGCGCACCTAGCTGATACATATCCAAAGTTTCTCTAAATGAATGCCGAGATTCTAAGATCATCGACTTCGTACTAGAGATAGCATTAGGTAAATTAAACATTGCCATGTTGAGGTTTACTTTTAAGCGATGCCTTTCAATAACCTTGGGGGAAATGGCAATCGCACGGTCGATGTCCTTTAACGCAAGGTCAAATTGAATTTGAGCTACATTTAGCTCTGCACTGAGTTGTGCGGCAGAAGCTGCATGGAAAGGGTCTTTTTGTAGTGGTTTGAGTAAGAACAAGCCTTGTTTATATTGCCTTTGCTTAAGTGCAATACGAGCCAAATTAAGGACCACTTTTCCATTTTCCACACTGCCTTGTAAATTGATTAGCACATTACGTGCATCATCATATTGACCAAGTTCTATAAGTGCTTCTGCTTTTATGCGTTGAGCATGAACAATGATGCCATCGTCTTGATAAAACGCTTCATCGACCATCGTTATAACGGCTTGGTAGTCTTTTTTAGCAAAGTAAATCAGAAGGTCGGAAAGTTCGCGTTTTTTACGAACAAACCCAGAAAGACGTTCTTTTAAAGTCGTGTAATTGAGTGGTTTAAGAAGGTAACCATCTGGGCTTAATTCCATAAACCCTCGCACGACTTCAGCTGTAGCATCGCCAGTTACAATGATATTAGCGCAGTCTGCGGCAAGTAAGCCTTTAGTCTGTAGTTCATCAATCAGCTGAAAACCATTAGCGCGATCACCTAAGTTGTAATCGAAGAAGACAAGACCATAGTGGTTATTACGGCATCGTAAAATGGCTTCTGAAGCATCTTGGGCAAAATGCAGCATTTCCGGTTGGTAACCCAGCTTTTGAAGCATACCTTTGGCGGCGGTTCTATACATTGAGCTGTCATCGACAATTAAAACTGGGCGTGAATGGTCAAGAGTGTTGAATGGCATATATAAGTCGCTATCAATTGGTACATAGCCATTATTTATAATTTTTATACAGAAGTCTGTTCCTTAAAGAACAGAACTAAGAGAAACTTGCAATTATACTGTATGCAATTCCCCCTAGGTAGCGAGTTTATAAACCTCGATGTCGAATAATATGTTTTATAGTACTTTACGCCTGAAAATTCTGCTTCTGTCTGTTTTGTCTTCATTCAATACATTCGCCCAATCAGCCTCTGATTATGAAGAAACTACCAGTAATAAAAGTACTGAACGACCATCAGAAAACTTGCTGAAAAGTAGTTCAGAGCAAGTGAGCTTGATAGAGGTCAGTTATAAGGACGTTTTTGCGGAGGAAGACTACTCAGTTGACGCGATTCTGAATAGTAAAGGAGAAGCTCACCTCAAGCGCAGTTTGACGATTGGTATTCCTCAGCCTTCTAAGACGAAGGGTTATCACGCTGATCAAGAAGATATCGCTATCTTACGTACTTTTATGAAACAGTACTGGTTGGCTTGGGGGGAGTTGTATGGGTTCGAAATAAAATTTCAGCTTTCACCGTACCAAACCTTATATTCAGAACTACTAAATGGTTCTATTGATATCCTTACAACATCAACCTACAGCAGCAATTTAACCAGTTGGGTTAAGTATAGTATCCCATACGTAGAGGCAAAAACTGCTCTGGCTAAACGTATTGGTGAAAGCATAGATGGTGGGAAGGTTGGTTTAGATTTACCCACATCGATTACCCCATTTGGTTTTAATATCAATAATGAAATTGAGATACATACAAATTCAACACCTAAAGTGCTCGATCGAGCAGATAGACTCAATTATATCTTCAGTTGGTCGGTCAAAGAACTAAAGAAAGAGTTGGCTTTTCGAGGTCTAATCGATGAGTTTTCCGTTGCATTTAATACTTCCGGGATCCCCATCCGTTCAATGACACGTTTTGAAGATGAACAGCTTATGTTGTTGATCAATAGCGGTATTCGAAAATTTTCCAAAGATAAAACTCAGCAACTGTGGCAACAGGCGACAGATAACAAGGGTCTGGTGTCTTTCGCGCCAGTTGTTGGATCTTACATACCGGAATTAACGGATAAGCAATCTAAAAAAATAGCAGAACAACCAGTGCTTACCTATGCCTATATTGTCGATGGAGAAGAACCCTATTTTATTACGGAAGATTTCCTTATAGAGGGCTATATCGTTGATGTGATGCGAAGCATCAGCCTAAAGCTTGGTCTGACATTTAAAGCCAAACCGTATCACTCATTTCAGGAAGCCATGGATGCGGTAAAGAATCGTGAAGTAGACATGTTTCCTGGCGTATATAGAACTGAACAGCGACTCAGTAGCTTAGAATTTACCACTGACATAGACAGAACTTTGCTTGCCATCGCGAGTGAAGAAAATTACTACACTATTAGGCAATTGAAAGGTAAACGTTTAGCGTTAGTCCGTGGATTATATGAAAACGAACTGTTGGCTGATTTGTTGCCTGTTAATCCAATCATTTATTTGGACACAGCAGAAGATGCGATGCGTGCAGTGGCAGAAGGCCGTGCTGATGCTTATGTGGGTAAGTTACTCAATAGCGCGTATTTAGTGAATAAGCACAAGCTATTTACTCTTAACCTTCATAAAGCTGAAGACTTTGATGTTGAGTTCTGGCCGAGGATTGCTTTACCTAAAATGGAAACGGACTGGGTTGAATTACTCAATGTCGGTATTTTCAATTTAGGGGATAAATTCCAACAAGATCTTCAAGTTAAATGGAAAGAACATATTGTATTTAGCCAAGAAGGGGAGCGTGTTCAAGCCTTATACCAACAAGTTGTCATCGCAAGTGGAATACTTATTGTTTTCTTATTGATGTGTTTTTTATTTTACCGACATCAATTAGGAAGAAGGAAAGACATTCAGGCAACTCTTGAAAGAGCACTGCAAGAAGCTGAGTTAGCAAAGAAAGAGGCGGAGGAACTGACTCTTGCTAAATCAGACTTTCTAGCACGTATGAGTCATGAGATTAGAACTCCGATGAATGGTGTTCTAGGAATGGCCGAAGCCTTGTCTTTTACTAAACTTAGTAGTGAACAAGAAGATCTGTTACAAACCCTAAACGGATCCGCTCGTAACTTAATGGCACTTCTTAATGACGTACTAGATTTTTCAAAAATGGATGCAGGTAAACTGACGCTCGAGAGTGTTAACTGTGAGCTAAATTCATTGATGACGAGTGTGATTGGTAACTTTAAACATAAAGCTACTGCTAAAGATCTTTCCATTAATAGCCGAATAGACTCTCAAATTGGTCGCGTTTACATGTGCGATTCAACTCGTCTAATGCAAGTACTCAATAATCTGGTTTCTAATTCAGTAAAGTTTACCCAAGAAGGGTTTGTTGAACTAAGCGCCCAGCTTATTGCGTCCGATTATAAACAAACGGACGATGGGACATTATATGACCTAATTGGTTTTCAAGTTAGAGACAGCGGTATAGGCATCGCTAAACATAAGCAAAGCTCTTTGTTTGATCCTTTTGTTCAGGCTGATGGTGATATTACTCGACGTTTTGGTGGTACAGGGCTTGGTCTTAGTATCTGTAGTGAGATTGTGACTGAAATGGGGGGAGAGATCCGTGTGTCTTCTGTGATTGGACATGGGAGCTTATTCAGCATCACTTTACCTATGCCAGTAGGTAAAAGCGAAGATATTGTTATTCAAGATAAAGCCATTAGTGAGATGCCCTCTGGCAATCAATTGAATAAGCTAAGGGTTCTGTTCGCAGAAGATAATGAAGTGAATAGGAAAGTAATTGGCGGGCAATTAAAGCGCCTTGGCGTTAGCTTTGATACTGCTGAAAATGGACTTATTGCTTATAATAAATTCCTTTCGAATGCATCTTATGATGTCATTCTTTCTGATTGCCATATGCCTGAAATGGATGGTTTTACATTGGCGACTAAGATCTCTACTGAATTTCCAGAAGATAAACCCCATCTTATTGCCATTACTGCAGATGCGTTAAGCGGTGCAGCTAAACGTTGTATTACTGCAGGGTTTGATGACTACATCTCTAAACCATGCCCACTTGATGTTCTTGAAAGTAAGCTGATACAAATTGCAGGTAAGCATTATGTGGCTGAATCTGATTTTGATGGTAATGAAAATTCGCTGGTGGCTTGGTTGGATGCAAATAGCTTCGAAGCCGATAATTTGGATGATGAATGTGTCGAAGATATTTTCTCGGTTAATGATGTTCAGGAGCCAATAATCAAACCAGTTAATACCGTTGATGAAAGCGATTCATTAGATTGGTTAAGCGAGATGGAGAGTGATTCAGATGAAAAAGAGGATAATGATTTCCTCTTATCCAAAGAAAATTTAGCGGACGGTGGCAAAGAATCTAATAAGCTTGTTAATAATAGGCTTGTTAATAATAGGCTTGTTAACGGATCAGTAAATCATGAATCTAAGCCAAATTTAGCTGAGGAGCTTGAGATAGATGCAATCCAATGGAGTGAAATAGAAGAGTCACACATGGATGAGTTAAATCAGGCTCTATTTCCCTTGGAGAAGTCACAAGGTAACTTACCTGAGACTGGGTACTTTACCGATGTTATTTATGAAGAAAGTCAAATCGACAATGGTCCAAATAACAATGAAGATTCAGATAGCGCCAATTCTCCAAATAGCATTAACGACCCACATAGCGTTCAGCAAGAAACAGAATACCATTTGAATGACCTCACTGATGCTGAGCTATTTGAAAAAGAAATGGAGCAGTTTGAGTTGGCGGTTCAGCAGTCAGAAATAAACTCAAATGCCCCTGAATCTTTAATGGAATCGGCAATTTTACAAGCTGAACAAGATTTATTCGAGTCATACCAATCAAGGAGCACCTTAGGTTCCAATGATTTTATTGAATCTAATTTTGAATTCACAACTGATAAATTTGATGCCCCTTTAAGCGAACTCGCTGGACTTGAACTAACAGAAGAACAAACTTCACCCAATGAATTGATATTGCCTGCATTTGAAGCATTTAATGTAGACCATGTGTTATCTATGAGCGGTGAAGATCAAGATATAGCCTTAGATATTCTCGATACCTTCATTAAAAACTACAAAAACGACATTCAAGAACTTGAAGCTACTGGTGCAATTCAAGATGCATTAGCCATTAAAGATACCGCACATCGCATTAAAGGTAGTGCGCTTTATTTAGGTAATGATCCACTATCTACGGTTGCAAAGGATATTGAAAAGAACGCTTTAAAAAATGACTTAACTTACAGTCATGAACGCATTGAGTTTGTGACTAAAGGGTTAACGATTCTTGGACAAGAAATCGAACAATATTGCGAAGGAATAAGAAGTCCAAACCATTCAGTAATGAGCTAATCTAAAGTGATAAATATATCTTCTATGAAGCGATTGCTAAAAGCAGCAGTCGCCATCAATTGCTTTTTTGCTACTTTAATTGCATGTCTTGTTGGTGCGTTTTCGTTAAATATCGAACGAAACTTTTGGCAAGAAAATTTAGTCGAAGATTACAAAAATCTAGCCGTTACCCATTTTTCTGATGAATTTAAAGATCTAAATTTGGCGACGGAAGAACTTGCAAAAAATGCAGTTATTTCTGAATTTATACAGGTAAATCATATCAATAAAAAACACGTTTCTATTGATAATGAAATACAGAAAAGTGACCAGTTTTCTACCTTAATTATTCAAAACACCATTGGACAGTTTGTTTATACAAACACAAAAAGTAAAACAAGCTCAATTAACGGGCTAAAGAGGTTACATGAACCTCATACGCAAATGGTTTTTACTCCAGTGAAAAATCTTGGCGTAGACTTTATTGATGGTCGAATTTTCATGTTTGTAAGTGTCCCTATTGTTGGAGAATCCTCCGTAAGACCTACAGGCTTGGTTACTACGCTTCGAGAGGTGAATTCTGAGCTACTAAGAGAATTAAGTGAGAAGATCGGTCGTGAATTCAACTTTCACTACACATCAGCAGGAATGCGATTAACTCAAATTAGTTATTCTCATGGTTTTAAAGTGGATTTGCACCGAATAACAAATGGTGAACATTCATTCGATGCGGAATATAAAATTACATTGCCAGACGGACGTGTCCAGCCCGCAAATTTTGTTATCACCTTTGATCTAATGTCTTATCAGCATTTTGACCCTAGGTACTTACTTTTTGGTGTCGCACTCACTGTACCTTTGATTACGTTTGTACTTTGGCTTGGTTTTTCAACTAAGGTTATTACCCCTATGGCAAAACTTATTGATTATGTAACCGATGAAGGGACATACAATGAGGCACGAGTAGATACAACGTCATCGCATGAATTGCCGGAAGAGCTGAAGCTGATCCATCATCGTTTTAAGAAGGTGTATTTTAATATGTCTCGGCAGAATCAATTTAGCCAAGTATTGGTTGATGCGATTGGAGATATTATTATCACCGTCGATATTGAGGGTAAGATTTGTTATGCCAATCCAGCCGCGAGGCAATGGTTTAATGTGTGCGAAAGTATTTTGTTTGGTCAGCCACTAGAGCTGTTTACGAGTAATATTAATCATGAAAGCCCAGACGTGGCGACTTGGTTATATACTAGCAACGTCAATAAAGAACGGATTCAGTGTGAAGCCGAATTGGTTAATATTATTAGTAAGACGTTTGCTTATCCTGCCGATGTTATTGTTCAGCCGATCAATATTTTAAAATCAGATAGTGAGTTTGAGAGTATTGATGGAAGTTCTTCGACAGTGGTTGTGATAAGAATTAAAGACACCATTCCACTTGATAAGTACATCTCATAAATAAGGAGAGCGTTGGCTCTCCTTATTTCCTTTAAAACATCGGGTTGTAAAAAAATTAACTAAGTAAAACATGAGTGAGTTAAACACGCCGTTCAATCAATACTTTTACTGACTGGTTCTCGTTCTACTTTACTCACCAGCAATTTGTAGGTGTGAGCCTTTAAGGCTAGCAATAAACATATAGATTGTCGTTGCTAGTAACGAAGCGAACAGATAAGTAAATAACCCCGATTGTGAACCCATGAAGCTGTCTGCAATAATAGGACCTGCCACAGAACCTATACTGTAGCAAAACAGCATAATCTGAGTGACCGAAACCAAGTAGCTTGCATCCATGTTTCGGCAACCTAAGTTGATTGCAATTGGGTACAAAGCAAAAGTTGCCATGCCTAAAATAAACAAACTGCTCGCCATCACGTAAAAATCTTGGCTTAAGGTGATTAATGCAATGCTTGCTACACCTAACAGGCAGAACAAAGCCATCAGCAATACTTGACCAATCATTCGAGATAACCAAGTAACAATCGGTTGTACAGCCATTCCACCCATAATAATCAATGCCATTAAGCCGCCAATGTCATCGTGGCTAATATTACGGTTTGAAAGCTCAACAGGCATCAAGCCATAAATTGCGCCAAGAGTAAGCCCTGAAACAATGCACCCAATTAAAGCGCTGTGACTTAAATTCGTGATTTGTTTGAAAGACAAACTTTGCGAGTGGCTTGATGCAGGTGCAGCAACATTGCCAAACAGTAATACGATAACAGCACTGAATAAGAGTGTGAAAATAGCAATAAAAGGTACACCGCCTATAACGCCTAATACACCAATACCCAATTGACCCAGTGCAGAGCCGCCATATAGAGAGCACATGTAAATTGCTAAGCGTTTTGCTCGTTGCGATTCTTCACCGCTCATCAACCAAGACTCTACGACAACAAAAATACCCGCAACGGCAATACCAGCAACAAAACGTGCGACTAGCCAAACTTGGCTAATAGGTATTAACGGAAGTATAAGTACGGTACCAATGAATACTGATAAGCAAAGTACGAAAGCATTACGATGCCCGTAATGAGCAACAACACGTTCGATAATAAGAGTACCAACCAGTAAGCCTGCATAAAATGCACTCGCTAACCAACTCGATAGCGTACTTTCTAGCCCATAGTCAGACAGCATTAATGAAAGTGAACTCATTAAGTAGCCAGAAGCAATAGCGTAAAGTGACAGCGCAATAACAGGAACTGTTATACGAGCGATAGGTTGAGTGTTTTCCAATGCAGGAGTCTCCAAGGTCGTGTGGAAGATGAATTTTCCGCGACTATGGAGGAGAAAGTGAGATGGGTAAAACGAATAAAAATAGTCGTGACGATAAAGAAAGTTTATCGCCACTGTGGTGTAAAATTATCTATTTTAAAATGAGATGATTTTAGATTCTTATTTAGTTAAAGCTTGATTAAGCCATTGATCAAACTGTGATTTAGGTAGTGCGCCATTAATGCTATCAACACGTTTACCATTCTTGAATACCATAACGGTTGGTATACTGCGAATTTGATATTGCGCGGCAAGTTGTTGCTGAGCTTCAGTATCAATCTTAACGAATCGGACAGCACCGGCACGTTCAGTTGCCACATCACTGAATACTGGCGCAAAACCAACACATGGATTACACCATGTAGCCCAAAAGTCGATAACAACAGGTTGAGAGCTGTTTAAAATCGCAGGTAGGTTTAAAACGGTACCTTCGACTGGTGAGCCGTCTAGTAGTGAGCTTTTGCATTTTCCACAGGTTGGGCTTTCTGTGATTCTTTCTGATGGAACGCGGTTGACACCTTGGCAAGAAGGGCAACGAGTATTAAATGTAGACATAACTTTCTCTTTTTATTATCAGTTCGTAGAATGCCCGATTTACGGCAGTGGTACGAAATGTTTATACTGTTTCAAACAGCCTTACGATACTTAAATAAAAACAAACAATAAATAGGTAAATGATGACAAATTATTATGCTGAAATTACAGGCTGGGGGAAATGCTTGCCACCAGCTGTACTTTCAAACGATGACCTAAGCACTTTTATTGACACTTCAGATGAGTGGATAAAAACTCGAACAGGTATCGAAAATCGTCGCATTAGCCATGTGAATACTTCTGAGCTTGCAACTGTGGCAGCAAAGCATGCAATGGCATGTGCTGGTCTAACAGCCGAAGATATCGATTTGATCATTATTGCGACTTGCAGTCCTGATTCTCTGATCCCTAACACCGCATCTAAAGTACAACAAAACCTTGGCATTAAAGGGGCTGCTGCCTTTGATTTAAATGCAGCTTGTACTGGCTTTATCTATGGATTGGAAACGGCGACTCGATTGATTCAGTCAGGTAACTACCGTAATACCATCGTGATTGGCGCAGAAAGACTGTCTTTCTTCATTGATTGGACTAAACGTGATACTGCCGTGCTATTTGGTGATGGAGCAGGGGCGGTTGTATTGTCTCGTACAGAAAGCCAAGTGGGTTTACAGCATGCTCAGATTGGTTGTGATGCAGAAGGTCGTGACATTCTTGCGGTACCAAAGTTTGGTACATCTATGGATCGATTTGCTGCTGACAATGGGTATTGGGACTTTGACTTTGTCGGTAAAGAGATTTTCAAACGTGCAGTAAAAGGGATGGGAGCAGCTGCTCATACTGTTCTGAGCCGTACCGGTTTGTCCACTGATAATATTGATGTGGTTATTCCACACCAAGCAAACATTCGCATTATTCAAACTCTGTGTGATATGGCAGGGATCGAACGCGATAAAGCATTTGTGAATATTCAGAAATACGGTAATACATCTGCTGCTACTGTGCCTATCGCTTTATGTGAGTCACTAGAGCAGGGCGTTGTAAAGCCAAATTCTAACCTTTTGGTTGCTGCTTTTGGTGCTGGTTTAACGTGGGGCGCTGGTCATATAAAATGGGGTGAAAGAGTCACTGCTATTGGCAGCTCAGATGCAAGCTTACCTGAATTAGATCAAACGGCTCTAGAGCTACTAGAAAATGCAATTTTACACTGTAAAGAGCGCCCAAACGAGGTTAAGTAATCATTCATTCTTGAACTTTCTTAGGTCAAAACATTGTTTCTGGAAAAACTATCGCTTTGAGTAAGAAGGATGCATATCGAGCATGAAGGTTACATCTAGTTTAACATCGTACATATAAACTTTAATTAAGGGACTACATACAGTCCCTTTTGCTTTTCTGATAGGAAGCTACGTGAAAAAAGTATTAGCAATTGGCTATGTTTGGCCTGAACCGAACTCTTCAGCTGCGGGCAGCCACATGTTGTCACTGTTACGTTTATTTAGACGTCAAGGTTGGGAAGTTGAATTTGCTACGCCTTCTCAAGAAACAGAGCACATGATAGATCTTAGTGCTGAAGGTATTACCAGCAAAGCTATCGAGCTTAATTGCGACAGCTTTGATGAGTATATTTCCGAGTTACAACCAGATATCGTCATGTTTGATCGGTTTATGATGGAAGAGCAATTTGGTTGGCGTGTAGAAAGATCATGTCCGACTGCGTTAAAGTTGTTGGATACTGAAGACTTACAATGTTTACGAAATGCCCGTCATCAGGCTGTAAAAGCGGATAGAGAGCTGACTAAAATTGATCTCTTTGGTGATTTGGCGAAGCGAGAAATTGCTGCAATACTTCGATGCGATCTTTCGTTGATCATATCAAGCCATGAAATGAAGTTATTGGTTGATGAATTTAAGGTTGATCCATCATTGATCTACCATCTGCCATTTATGGTCGACCTTGATACATTGCCTAAAAGTACCCTCAGTTTTGAAGAGCGTCAGCACTTTATGACGATTGGCAACTTTAGGCATGCCCCAAATTGGGATGCGGTTTTGCAACTTCAACAAATCTGGCCAAAGATAAAAAAACAACTACCAGAAGCTGAGTTACACATTTACGGTTCGTATCCGCCACCAAAGGCAACTGCACTGCATAATCCCAAAACTGGCTTCCATATTAAGGGCTGGGCTAAGGATGCAGAGGAAGTCGTAGAGCAATCACGTATTTGCTTAGCACCATTACGCTTTGGAGCTGGGATAAAAGGTAAACTATTAGATGCGATGAAGGTGCAAACCCCAAGTATTACAAGTGAAATTGGTAGTGAAGGGATGCTACCCAATTCTGATTCGGTTTGGCCTGGTGCAGTTGAAAATGATTATGACGACTTTGTTTCGGCTGCGGTTGAATTGTATACCAATAAAGATAAGTGGTTAGCTGCGCAGAGCCAGTGCCATGGTTTACTAGAAGCATGTTATGAGCAGAATGCTTTAGGTAATGCTTTAATTAAAGAATTGACGCGCTTAGAAGCAACCTTAGAATCGCATCGGTTAAATAACTTCGTTGGTTCAATGCTAAAGCACCATACAATGACCAGTACTAAGTATATGTCTCAATGGATTAATGAAAAGAACAAACACAAATAGACCGATCTCTATTGGTAAGTTAAATCCAGAGCATTACTAGCGACTATTTAGCTAGTATAAAAAATAAAGCCCATCAGCCTTTCAGCTAATGGGCTTTTTATTTCTCTACGTTACTTGTATCAGCTATTACTTAGCTACATCTCGTCTAATAACTTTCATCTAGAAGCTATGTTCTCTTAAAGAGAGCTTACAGATTCTTAATATAGGTTCTTATTATGGATAATTACTATATGTGTTTAAAATCTAGAAAATTGATATGTACGGAAGCCACCAATCAAATTACGAGCTTTATAGCCATTATTCACTAACTGACGATAAGCTACGTTACCACGTAACCCAACTTGGCAATAAATGATGATCTCTTTATCTTTAGGGAGTTCAGTCATTCGCTCACGAAGTTGGTCTACAGGGATATTAACGGTGCCTTCAAGGAAATTACCGTTAGACAATTCGTTAGGGTTACGCACATCAAGCAGCAATTGGTTTTCAGACAGTTGATCAATTTGATGATAGTGGATAGGCGTTGCATCACCTTTAATAATATTGCTAGCAACAAATGCCGCTTGGTTGATTACATCCTTAGCACTTCCATAAGGTGGCGCGTAAGTCAGTTCAAGGTGCTGTAATTGCTCTACAGTCATACCTGCACGTTGAGCCACAGCTAATACATCTATTCGTTTATCGATGCCATCTTTTCCAACTGCCTGTGCCCCCAAAAGTACGCCTGAAGTCGGGTGGAACAGAATTTTTAACGATACTGTTTCAGCTCCCGGATAGTAACTGGCATGGCTTGCGGTATGTACATAGACTTTTTCATAATCAGTACTGCTTTGTATAAGTTGTTTTTCATTTTTACCCGTTGAAGCAACAGCTAAATCAAATACCTTACAAATCGCAGTACCTTGTGTGCCTTGATAACTTTCGTTTCTTCCAAATATATTGTCTGCTGCCATTCGACCTTGGCGATTGGCAGGACCCGCTAAAGGGACTAAGGTTGGTTGCTCTGTAACAAAGTCTTTTTCTTCTATGGCGTCACCAACGGCATAGATCGACGGATCACTGGTTTGTAATTGATCATTGGTTTGAATTCCGCCCAATGAACCAATGGTTAGACCTGCTTCTTTCGCGAGAGAGGTTTCTGGTCGAACACCAATCGCCATAATTAATATACCCGTTGAAATCTGCTCACCGCTACTCAGGCTTAATGTAAGATTCTGGCTTGAATTATCGAACTCGACTGCTTCAAGAGCACTGTTTAAGCGAAGAGCAATGCCTTTTTCTTTAATTTCACTATGTACGAAGCCTGCCATTTCTCTATCTACTGGAGTCATGACTTGATCAGACATTTCGATTAATGAAGTGGAAATACCGAGCTGGTGGAATGCCTCAACCATTTCTAAACCGATAAAACCACCGCCTACAACGGTCGCATGTTGCGGTTTGTTGGTGTTCAAACTTCTTAATATTTTATCCATATCAGGAATATTACGAAGTGTATGAGTGAGCGGGTTATTAATACCACTGATGTTTGGTGTAATAGGGCTCGCGCCAGGGCTTAACAGCAAAAAGTCATAACTTTCTTGGTATTCAGTTTGATCGAGAAGGTTTTTTACAGTGACAGTTTTGTTAGAGCGATTGATACTGACAACTTCATTCATCACACGCACATCAACATTGAAGCGAGCCAAGAAGCTTTGAGGTGTTTGCAGTAACAATTTACTTCGGTCTTTGATGTCACCACCAATATGGTAAGGAAGACCACAGTTAGCAAATGATACAAATTCACCACGCTCGAACATTATAATTTCAGCATCTTCGCTTAGTCTTCTTGCTCTGGCTGCTGCTGATGCTCCGCCGGCTACGCCACCAACAATCACAATCTTGGTCATTTGAATCTCCAATGGGTTAGTACTTGTCTTTAGCCACACTATAAAAACTAACATTAGAAAAGTCTAATGTTAGTTTTATTTAATTACATCTAAATTAGGATTGACTAATTTAAGTTTATTAGTAATATCTAATTTATAGTTAATTGCTCCGTAATTACATTAAAAATGAAGCAGAGGTAAATATGATTCATACAATTCCATGGCATGCACTAGTTGGAGGTATGTTACTTGGTGTATCCGCCACTATTTTATTGCTGTTTATAGGGCGTGTCGCAGGAATTAGCGGCATTGTCAGTGGGTTATTGAACCCAGTCAAAGGCGAGTCTGGTTGGCGAATTACTTTTATCGTTGGAATGATTGTCAGTGTATTTATCTTGCAACCATTCGGAGTTGAACTGCCAGTAATCGATAACAGTAATCTATTTATTGTGGCTATCGCAGGGCTACTTGTCGGGTTTGGAACCAAAATTTCGAATGGATGCACGAGTGGTCACGGAATTGTTGGCTTAGCAAGGTTTTCTAAACGTTCAATTGTTGCAACATTAACATTCATGGCTTTTGCTGCGCTGACTGTGCTAGTCACTAAAGTTACAGGAGTTATGTAATGAATGAATCAATGTATAAATCTGTTATTGGTTTAGTGTCTGGAGTTCTATTTGGTAGTGGTATGGTGATATCAGGAATGGTTGATCCGATTAACGTTCTTGGTTTCCTAGATATAACAGGGGATTGGAATCCAAGCCTTGCATTTGTCATGGGCGGTGCACTAGCAATATTTACTCCCATGTACCATCTGGTTATTAAGAAACGCAAACAGGCAGTTAATGGTGAAGGTTTCAAAATAACAACCAATCAAGTAATAGATAAAAAACTAGTTGGTGGAGCTGCACTGTTTGGGATTGGCTGGGGCTTAGCGGGTTTTTGTCCCGGTCCAGCGGTGACCAGTTTAGGTGGCGGGGCAACAAGTGTAATTTTATTTAGTATTACAATGCTCATTGGAATGAAAGCTGCTGTGGCTTTTCAAAGTAAATAATCTAAATCGAGATTAACGGTTTGTAGTGACCAATTGCACAACACTACTCACTGGGCAATGATCACTTAGTTGAAAATCTAGTACATCTTGGGTCTTAAAAAGATTCTGTTCTGCAGGTTGAAAGCTCAGTGAGTCACTCACCACAATATGATCTATAACAGAACGAAACTGGTGGATTTTGCCTTTATGTCTATTTGAGCGAATTTTACACTTAGCCTGAGTATTCTTTGTTGCTAGGGTTGCAGTGGTGTTGTCGGTTAAAATATCCCACAGCCAGTCATTGGGGTAAGCTAGGTTATGGTTGAAGTCACCTAGAATGATATAAGCATCATTATTTTCCTCTCTAGCCCTAATCCACTGATTTAACCTTTTACCTTGAGCTTTTAAACGCTGGCAATTCTTATTTCCTCTATAGGCACCACTGCAGCCAGCTTTTAAATGAATTGATAAGAGATGTACTTCGTTTCCTTCTATATCGACAGATATATAACTCGCAAATCTTAGCTTACTATTACTCTCTAGCGGGAAGTCTTCATAGTCTGTAATAGAAAGCCCTTTTCGAATCGCAAAACCAGTGTACTGGTTTACGTTACTGAATTGATGACGTCTGTTCGCGGGAATAGCACGGTCTGATAAGAGTAAATCGAACTTATTGCCGGATATTCGGCTTAGAGCTTCAATACTGTCTACTTCTTGGAAAGCGATAATATCCGAATTCAATTTATTGAAGTAATCAGAAAGCTTGTTTTCATCTGTAAATGTCCGTTGAGGAATGTTCAATTCATTAGTGGTTTTTTTGGTTAGCCACTCAATATTCCACGTTGTGATGGTCAATGGTGAAGCAAATGCTGGAATGCTAAAAAAGAAAAAAAGTGCAAGCCATTTATTTAGTTGTGTCATGCGATTTGACCATAATAGAGTTAGTAATTGATATTTAGCCTTTATCCTACAACACCTACAGAAAATTCAACTCTTTTAAGTTTTTTTTCATCAATTACATTGTTTCTTTTCAACTGAGAAGTCATGCGACAAGATCGAATTGTTATTAGTCAGCTTGTGACTATCCTTGATCTAGATCAATGCTCAAAGTCGACGGTTCTCGTTAAATACGCCACAACATCTTGTGTTAGTTCAATAATAAATAGCTCTATATAGTGTATCTGTGGAT